>JAAYQE010000163.1 GCA_012519455.1 Syntrophomonadaceae bacterium | reverse complement strand
ATGTTTATCCTATCTTTTATTACCGGATGCGGAAGCCAAACGGTAGAAGCGCCGCCGGCCAATGAGCGTACTGTGGTGGATATGGCGGGAAGAACGGTTACTCTACCGGTAGAAATTAATAGTATTGGAACATTTGGATCCATTGGCGTGTTAAATACCTTTGTAGAGCTGATGGGAGAAGGGGACAAAATCTGTAATGAAATGTCTCCTCGGTTTACCAAGACTGACAAATGGAATTATCAGTATAAATTTGCTCCGCAGATAAAGGGGAGCCCGGTTTTTCAAGATGCTAATGACGAAATTTCCATGGAGGTTGTTTTAAAAATAAAACCGGACATATGTTTGACAATGAATAAGGAAACCATTGAATTGTTAGAGAAACAAGGTCTAAGCGTCATATATTTGAATTGGAATAAAGACGAAGACGTAAAACAATGTATTACCCTTTTAGGAGAAGTACTAAACAAACAAGAGGTGGCCAACGACTATATTAAATACTTTGATGATATGGTAGCTAAGGCGGAAGAATTAACTAAGAATTTAAAAGTAGAAGATAAGAAAAAAGTTCTTTATGGAAATATCACTGAATTTAATCAACCCCATTTAATTGCTGAGTGGTGGATTCCTAAAGCCGGTGGTATTAGCGTAACCGATAATGGAAGAACAACAAACAAATTAGATTATACAACGGAAGATATACTTCAGTGGAATCCTGACGTGATGGTAATAGCCACAGCTTCTACGAAGAGTGATCTTCTTGCTGACCCAAAAATAGCTGGAGTTACGGCCGTAAAGGATAATGTAATATATGCAACCCCAACTGTAGCTCATACTTGGGGTAATAGGACACCAGAACAACCTTTAACCATTATGTGGATGATGCATAAATTATATCCGGAAATCAAGTCCCAAAAGGATTTAGCGGAGGATATTAGATATTTTTATAGCCACTTCTTTAAGTATGAAATGAGCGATGAAGAAATAGCCAAAATTATAGGATAGTAGAGAATACCAAAGTTGTATCAATGCTATCATCTCATGTTACATTTGGACAGTGGTCTTCATGTAATGTGTACAACTGAATAGACGAAAAAGCTCAGTAATAAAGGGCTTTCCGCGGCTTGCCAATTATCATCATTCGTTTTGATATACTTGATTAAGTATGACCACAATGGTTAAGTTTTACGGATTTGTTTTATAAAACGGAGTATAACTTTTTAAAAATTAAGCTAGCAGCAAAATCGAATTTATAAAATGAGGTACCGATTTGAATTTAATGCGTCTTTTAGCGGAATATCAAGAGGCAAACAAGGAAGTAGCCCTCAGCGGATAGAGTCGCTCAACCTATCAAAAGAGCTTGTGGATAGAGTATATTCCCCCATTGGACTGGATCTGGGAGGGAAAAGGACCGCCGAAATTGCGTTGGCTGTAGTGGCTGAAATTCAGGCTGTAAAGTATCAACGTGCCGGCGGTTTTGCGAGTAAAACAAAGCTATAAGGATTTTAGGAAGGAGTATTAAACATGACAGATCATTTTGAAGAAGATCTAAAAAAGGCGCATGAATTTCATGGTCACATCTGCACGGGTATCGTTTTTGGCGTAAGAATCGCCCGGGCAGGTCTGAATTATCTTGGCATCGAAGACCCGGCCACAAACAGAGATTTTATGGTTTTTATTGAAGTTGATCGTTGTCTGGCTGATGCTATCCAATCGGTAACCGGATGTTCACTTGGTAGGAGAAGGTTAAAATGGTTTGACTATGGTAAAATGGCGGCCAGTTTTATCGATATGAATACCCAAAAAGGGGTCAGAATCATCGTGGACGCCCAGCAAAATGCTCCTGAAGATCAGGACCCAGTTTCTTTTTGGAGACAATTTCCTGACGAGCAATTATTTAAATTCGAGCCCATAACGATCGCATTAAAACCAGAAGATCTGCCGGGTAGGCCGACTAAGAAGGCAATATGTGAGACTTGTCATGAAAAAATTATGGATGGTAGAGATATGCTCAAGGATGGAAAAGTATTATGCAAGGCTTGTGCCAATGGTGCTTATTATCAAAAAATTTGAGGAATGGGGTAAAAAGAGGTGTGGGAGATATATGATGACCTCATCGATTCAATACCTGAAGATTTAACCGTATTAGAGTGCATGCTCGGGGTCTCTTGGACCCTTGTCCGATCAGAGAGGGGGCTTGGTATAGCTAAGACCATTAAGGGGGGCAAGAAAGGAGCGGAGCTTTCTAATATTATCGGAATACCGTTAAAGAAGCTTGCAGGTTGTGTTAAATCTTGGAATATGCTCGAAGCGTCAATGGGACAGGCGGCAATTAACGCGGCCTTCAATACCCCGTTGGAGGTTATGGCCATCACCGGTGAACCATTGATTCTTTCAGATGATCCCGAAAAACTTAATGCTTTTAAACAATTAACCCCGGAGATAACCGGTAAAAAGGTGGCAGTTATTGGACACTTCCCTAATGTTGAGCAGCTACAAAAAATATGCGATTTATCCGTACTTGAAAGAGAACCGCAAGCCGGTGATTATCCTGACTCAGCTTGTGAATACCTTCTTCCGGAACAGGATTTCGTCTTCATTACCGGGACCGCCTTTACCAATAAAACCATGCCTAGACTCCTTGAACTATCGAAGAACGCTAAGATTATTCTCGTGGGCCCGAGTGTTCCAATTTCCCGGGTTCTTTTTAACTACGGAGTCGATCAGATTGCCGGCTTGGTTATCCTCAATCAACAACTTATTTGGAAAGCGGTTCAAGAAGGAAAAAAAATGAGTGTTTTTAAGCATGGTGGACAAATGGTATGCATTCATCGTTAAAAAGATTAATCCTAATTATACTACCGATTGCAGCCTTTTTATTTTCTTTTGCTATCGGACGTTATCCCATTTCAATCCCCCAGCTCTTTTCAACCCTTTATGGGCACTATTTCGGCAGCGTAATGGAAACGAATCTGGAGACGGTCATCTTTAATATAAGATTACCGCGCATTTTTGCCGGTATGCTGGTAGGGGCGGCGTTATCCACTGCAGGTGCGGCTTATCAAGGAATGTTCAAAAATCCTCTGGTATCTCCGGATATATTGGGAGCCTCGGCGGGGGCTGGATTTGGGGCCTGTCTGGCGATTTATTTATCACAATCCGGGTTTGTCATTCAGGTTTCGGCCTTTCTTTTTGGGCTGGTTGCCGTGCTTTTGGCCTACTTGATCAATGTCAAACTCGATTATGACCCTACCCTTGGTCTGGTTCTCGGTGGAATTCTCATTACTAGTCTTTTTTCGTCCGGTACGGGTGTTCTGAAGTATTTTGCCGATGCCAACGATAAATTGCCGGCTATCACCTTCTGGCTGATGGGGAGTCTATCCTCAGTGGATAAAAGGGATCTCTCAATGATTTTAATCCCCATGTTGATAGGTTTCATCTCCCTTTTCCTGGTCC
The DNA here is from genome assembly GCA_012519455.1 of Syntrophomonadaceae bacterium. Taxonomy (GTDB): domain Bacteria; phylum Bacillota; class Ch66; order Ch66; family Ch109; genus JAAYQE01. The sequence continues at coordinate 435 of JAAYQE010000163.1, read as the reverse complement.
GGTGGAGATTAAATGTGCTGGCCTTTGGTGAAGAAGAAGCCCGGACGTTAGGGGTCAATACCAAAAGGCTCAGGTTAATTGTGATCATTGGTTCGACTTTGATTACAGCTGCATCGGTCTCTATCTGCGGTATGGTCGGATGGGTCGGCTTGGTTATTCCGCACCTGGGTCGGGCAATCGCCGGTCCCAACTATAGAATCTTATTACCGGTTACTTTTATGCTCGGGGCAACTTATTTATTGCTGGTTGATGACCTAGTGCGCTGTGTTGGTTCAGTCGAAGCCCCTCTGGGTATTCTCACTTCCTTAATCGGTGTACCCTTCTTTATCTTGATCTTTAAAAAAAATGTACGGGGGTGGAAGTAGTGCTGGAGGTTAAAAATGTTTCTTTCAGCTATGGACAAAATGAAATACTTCATAAAGTTTCTTTTAAGGT
>JAAYQE010000274.1 GCA_012519455.1 Syntrophomonadaceae bacterium | reverse complement strand
CTGATTCCCGGCCCGGCTCAGAAACCACTCTCTGAACCGTTGCCACTTGGCGTCATAGCCCCGCTCACTTGAAGTTCCCCGGCGCTTGTCAAGCAGGCGGTCACTGTCCCGCCTGGCCTCAGGTCTATGCTCTTCGCAGTGCGTGTCGGGACCTCTGACTATCTCGGGACAGCCGGGGTGTCTGCACGCTCGGCCTGGTAGTCTCGCCATTACTCAATCACCCTAACGCCTATCGCCTGGGTTCCTTTGTCGCTGGGTCGGGTCAAGTCTCGAACCCGAATACACTTCACCCGCATTCCTAGTCTTAAATCCTCAAAATCAATTCCCAAGATGGCACTGGCATGAAAGTAAAGGTCCTCATCTCTAGTCTGAATAAACCCGTAACCCGCCCTAGAAACCAGCTTGATAATAATTCCTGCAACCTCTCGCTGTTCAATCACAACCGGGCATTTCTCTTTCATGCCTAATTCCTCCTCAAGTTCGCTTATCGTTTCTCTCAATTTCCCCACCATCCTTACCACCTTTCAGGAATCGCTTTTCGTATTTCCCTCGTTGCGTGTAACCTTTTCAGCTCATTGATTCCCTGCATTATCTCGCTGAGAACCCGGACTTCCGCATCGTCAGGCTCAAACTTCAGAAGCTCGGCAACGTTCCAAATCATGCTGTTCAATATCTGAATCTTGTCCACGCTGCTTCCTCCTCTCAGCCTCTTGCGCACCTATCTAATACCTGGTCAGCAAGTTCCAACTCAGCTTCGCTTACACGCTTAGGCGTCCTCGCAAGGGCCTGTCTCCCACGAATCGCACCCTTACCACGCCTCAAAGCGGTCTGCCATATGTCCGGCCTTGCAGCCAGTAGCCGGCTGACCTCAGCAGCCGTTAGCAACAACAACTGTCCCGGTAGTCGAATCTCAATCAAAGGAGTCACCCCCCAATAAAAAAACGCCCTCGAAGGCGCTTCACAGCTAGAACACTTTGAACACGTCTGAACAGTTCGCCTAGTTGCCGAACCTCCAGCTAGAACACTTATGAACACTTTGAACAGGTATTTCTAGAAAGTATCTACGCGAGAAAATTACAAGGGGACTTTATGGAATTCGGCCTTTGAAGTGTTCTGAAGTGTTCAGAAGACCGATTCCGATCCAGGTTCTTGCCCTGCTTTCCCCGCGCTGATACTGGTCAAATCCCCGGTCAAACAGTGTTTGCGAGAATCGTTTCCGTCCTATTGGATAGCGCACGCCATTTGAAGTGCACCATTCTTGATACGCCTTCCAAAGTTCTGAATTATTCGCTTGAGCAGTCGGACTCAATGCGCAACAATCTTCTAAGAAATCCCTTAACGGGTCGCTTTCCTCTCGATATTCCCCGGTCAACTTCTTGACGGCTTCCGGCTCCTTTAAGCCTTCTTCCTGCCACAGTAAGCACCCCTGCACTAACCAGGCTAGAACCGCTGACCTCTCGGCGTCACGTAGTCTGGCCTTGACTTCAGGGTCCCGCTCATCTTCCGGTATCTGCTCCAAGAAGGGTATCTGCACCAGTCGGCGCCAGATAGCGCCCTCAGGTCCGCTTATGCTCGGCCGATTGTTAGCTGCAAGCCATAACTTAAACTGGGGCCTGAACTCGAAGGCTTCCGAATATAAGAATCGCGCCGCTACGGTATCACCGCCGGTTAGCTGATTGATTAAGCCTTCAGCCACGCGTTTTCCATCTTCCACCTCAACTGAGACAACGAATCGCTTTCCGACAAGCCGGGCAATGTCATTCCGTGGCGCCCCGCTGACATGTCTTCGTTGCAGGAAACTCTCAAAGTCCGCTGTTGCAGCATAATCGCCCAGTGTCGCCTCAACTGCTGCTAACAAAGTGCTTTTACCTGTCGCTGACGGCCCGTAGGCAAAGAAGAGTTTCTCAAGCTCAGTGCTACCAGTAAGAGAGTAGCCCAGTGCTTTCTGCACATACCGCCGAACACTAACGTCTGGCAATGCGCCCTGAAGGAAGAATT
>JAAYQE010000162.1 GCA_012519455.1 Syntrophomonadaceae bacterium | reverse complement strand
TTTACTTAAACAACTTCATATAAACTAAAAGTGAATTCTGGTAAGGACCTTAGTAAATGCCTAATTAATAATCACCTGATAATATTATATTCGTAACATAATAAAATCCATTTAAGTAAAGTAGTAAAGTTATATCCTTTTATAATTTAATAAATCTACTATTTCGACATAAAATTATTATTTTCCTGCCAAAAAGATTCCCATCATACTTTTGGGCCTCGATCAGCATGTATACGATAGAAACAAACACCAAAAAATACCGGGGCTGGGGTCATGCCTATTTTTATGTCTAAGGCATACAGAATGCCGGTCTAAAAATGACCGGCAAGGGAACAGTTTTCGAAGATATTTTCTATTACATTGCTGATTGTTTATTTATGGATAAGATCCCAGCATTTTGAACCACGCCGTGCGGCTGGCTAATACTTCGAGAGCTTCGGCAATCCGTGATTCCTGGCGATGTCCTTCAATATCAATAATAAACCAATATTCCCCTAGTCCCCGTTTACTGGGCCGGCTCTCGATTCGGGTAAGATTAATGCCGGCAGAGGCGAAAATTGACAGCACCTCCAGAAGACTGCCCGGCCGGTGGGGCAAGCCAAAAACCAATGAAGTTTTATCTTGACCCGTGGGGAGGGCATCTTCCTTTCCTACTGCCACAAATCGGGTATAGTTAGATAAGTTATCGCTAACGTTTTCCGCTAAAACAACCAGTCCGTAAATTTCCGCCGCCCGGGAAGAAGCAATTGCTGCCCAACTATTACCTTGTTTTTGAGCCGTACTCGGATCAGAGGCATGGATCCAGGCATTAAGCAGCAGCTTCATCTGACCGCCAGCTACGATCTGGGCGGCTTCTGCCGTACTACTAACTGGGATACACCTTAGGCCGGACATCTTTTGGGCCAGAAAACGCTGGCATTGGGATAGGGCCTGTGGATGGGATACGACTACTTTCACTTGATCCAAGTCAGTCCCTGGTGGTGCCAGTAAACAATGTTTAACCGGCATCACCAGTTCTGCTTTGATGAAGAGATTGACCTCATGGGCCAGAAGGTCTATGGTTGTGTTTACGGTCCCTTCAATGGAGTTTTCCAGAGGTACCACACCCTGTTTAACTAATCTATTTTCTACAGCCATTAAGACTTCCCTGATGCTGGGAAAAGACTGTTTTTCGATTTGATCCCCCAGATATTTATTAGCTGCATCTTCACAATGAGTACCGCTAGGCCCCAGGTAACCCAAAGTGGCAGCCCTGTTTCCGTTTTTATCCATTGCTACCCCCTCATTTTATACCATTAGGCTGGTTGCTGCTGACTCAGGTTTAACTCCCTTCCCACGGCTTTAACTACTGGTATCAGGGTTTCGATAAGTCTGTCAAATTTTGCGGGATTAAGAGACTGCGGACCATCTGATAAGGCCTTAGCCGGATCCGGATGTACCTCGACAAGCAACCCGTCTGCCCCTGAGGCAATGGCGGCCAGGGCCATGGGTTGTACCCACCGCCATTTTCCTGTAGCATGGCTGGGGTCGACTATTACTGGTAAGTGACTGAGATGCTTTACCACTGGTACGGCAGATAAATCCAAGGTGTTGCGGGTATAGGTTTCAAAGGTGCGAATTCCCCGTTCACACAAAATCACCTGCGAATTTCCTTCAGCAACAATGTATTCAGCAGCCATCAACCACTCCTCGATAGTGCTGGCCAATCCCCGTTTGAGCAAAACTGGTTTGGAGATTCGGCCAACCCGACGGAGGAGGGCAAAGTTTTGCATATTACGGGCTCCTATTTGCAACAAATCCGTATACTGGGCGACTACGTCTACATCCTCGGGGTTAATAACCTCTGAAACTACGGGAAGTCCTGCTTTTTGACCGGCTTCCGCCAGGAGTTGTAGTCCCTTTTCAGCTAAACCCTGGAAGGTATAAGGAGAGGTGCGGGGCTTGAAGGCTCCGCCGCGAAGGATCCGACCTCCAGATGCTTTGATAAGCTGGGCAGCACTCTGAATCTGCTCGCGATTTTCAACGGCACACGGCCCAGCCATGACGACAATTTCCTCTCCACCCACGGGAATTCCACCCATTTCTTTGTTTCCGCCCACCCAAACTACCGAGTCTTCGGGCTTGAATTCTCGGCTAACTAATTTAAAAGGATGTCGGACCGGTAATACTTTTTCTACTGCGGGCATGGTCTCTAAGATTTCTTTTCCATTAAGTTTGGCCTCTCCGACCGCCCCAATCACCAGTCGCTCAACCCCCCGGATTAAATGATGCTGATAACCCATGTTCTCTAGTTGTTGACATACTTCCATCAACTGACTATCACTGGCATCTAGCTTCATCACAATGATCATTTTCCTCAACTCCTTAAATACTTTTTCAGGCTGTTTCTCAATACCAAGCAATAAAAAAGAAACCTGTAGATTGAAAGCAAAAAGTCCGTAAGTTTCATCCCTTCGCAAAAGGACGAAAGTTACGGACTTCCGTGGTACCACCTTTTTTGGCTGCCTATTTAAAGTTGACTCACTGTATTGCGGTTTTTGTACCAAATAAAAAAAGCTTCTTCGTCCTGGGGACGAGAAACTTTGCTTCCGTGGTACCACCCCAATAAGTCACCTTTAACTGGCAACCCACTCTACCCGGTACGGAATGAACCAAACAGTTAAATTTCTTCATTCGATACCTGCTTCCTTTTAACGGTGGAAGTCTCCGGGGAAATCTACTTTCCAATGGTTTCAATCACCGGCTCAAGAGCGAACTTCAAATAGATTAGCTATAGAACTGCTTCCAGTCTACGACAGTTCCTCCCTGTAAAGCCTTGCTATCCTACTTTTCTCCTTCATAGCCATTAGCATATATTCTTGTTCTGTAAGTGTAGCATCTTCTGCTGGCTTTGGCAAGAGAAATAGGTGGAAGAAAATGTAGGAAAATGTTGTATAAAATATTACATCTATATTAGTTTTAGAGTGCTAAAATATTATGGGACATTCAGATCCGGAAAGGGAGGGGTAAATATTGAGTGGTCGAGAGATTGCTAAATTATCTTGCAGAATTCTTAGTATTTATACCATGGTTAGGGCGATTGGACTTATCATTATGAGCCTTGCTTCCATGGCGGTGGGGCAAAATGGAAATTTTTCTTTTCAATTAGAAAAATTAATCTATTCAGTTCCTTTTGCTTTAATTTTTTTACTGGGCCTATTCTTGTGGTTAGCTTCAGAGCGGCTGGCCTTTGTTATGGTTTCGGATTTTGAAACCCAAGAAGAACATTTAGAGTTTTCCATTGAAGATCTTAAAAGGACAGCGTTTTGTACATTAGGTCTATTCTTTATAGGGTTGGCTTTGCCTGGGCTGGTTAGCTCGTTTATTAATCTTAAGTTTATAATGCCTAAATATGGATATTTTATGCAACCGACAGAAGTAGCTAAACTAATAGAAACCACTATTCAATTGTTATTAGGGATTGGTATGTTCGCTGGGTCCAAGGGATTGGTCCGGATTCTTGGGGTCTTACGAGAAACAGGGCCGGGAAAAAGGACCGAGTATTCCTGACAACTACTTAATAAGCCAGCTGACAATGACTTTGACAAATAAGATTGCGGAATAGCGGTGACCTATATTAAACGAGGAGATAGTCTAACACAATAAATACCGTACTTACACGGCGCTGCCGGTGGCGACTGGGCCTGGCCGGGGCGACAGCCTAACTTATGAATATTATGAAGACGTTTTGGACAAATTCCACCATAAATGGAATGAAGAAAGAAGGTATAGTAATGAAGGAACCAGTTAATACCTGGACCCACTTTATAACTTTTTTAGCCGGTCTGGTTGGGTTAGTGTTTTTAATCGTTCCCTCCCACGATAATACCTCAAAACTTATAACGATGACGATTTATGGAGTAAGCGTCATTATTTTATATGGTACTAGTACCATTTATCATTGGGTTAAGACTACCCCGGAAAAAGAGCGCGTGTTAAGAAAGCTGGATCATATATCAATTTTCTTATTAATCGCCGGTACATATACCCCGGTTTTCTATTACGGTCTGGACGGTATTTGGAAATGGGCAATGTTAAGTTCTATTTGGGCTCTATGTCTAATTGGCATAGTCATGAAGGTGTTTTTAATTGGGGTTAGCCGGTCAGTATCTACGGCGTTTTACATTTCGTTAGGATGGCTAGCCCTTATCCCTCTATTTAAGCTAGTTCAAAGCATGCCGATTGGGGCGATCATCTTAATGTTTCTTGGTGGAGTGGCCTACACAATCGGCGGGGTAATTTATGGTACGAAAATATTTAATTTTTTTCCTAACAAGTTTGGGTTTCACGAAATTTTTCACCTGTTTGTTTCAACCGGCTCGGTTTTACACTTTGTAATGATTCTGTATTTTGTTCTGCCTATGTAACGGATAGATCCTCTTGTCGTAATTGATGGAGGTGGGAGGTTCTAATGGAATTATTTTTTAAAATACTTTTAATTATTCCTCTAATTTTATCAATTAAGGCTGCATTGACCCTAAAGAATGAACTAAATACAAAGAGGGCAATCGATTTTATGCTTATAGGCGCATTAATATTTGCGACAGGAGAGTTAACGGTTCAAGAAGGGTTAGCCTTTGAAGTATTAGGGTTAGGAGTATTTTTATATGGTTTAGGAATAGTGGTTTACTATAAATTTAAAGAAGGCTTATATGATGAATAATATAACTTTACACCACGGTGTAGGAAGGATTTTAGGATGCCTTTTGTATTTTGGCTGTTGGTAGGCTTAGCAGTTTTGGCCATTGGCTGGTATCTGTACCTCGAGCGTTATACCATTCAAGTCAAACGGTATGTTATACACCTAAAGAACCTCCCCAGGGGTTTCGAAGGGTTTACAATTCTTCAATTGAGCGACTTACATAGTAAGCAGTTTGGCCAAAATCAAGAAAATTTGATCCGGGTAATCAATCAGCAAAAGTATGATATGGTTGCACTTACCGGGGATTTTATCAATAAATTTAAACCTGATTTCGAACCGGCGATGGATTTAATTGACCAGTTAAGCAATGTGCCGATCTATTTCGTGCCAGGAAACCATGAGTGGAAGACCGGTTTTAAAGCCAAGG
>JAAYQE010000161.1 GCA_012519455.1 Syntrophomonadaceae bacterium | reverse complement strand
TTAAGAAAAAGAGTTGTACGAAAGGGCGCTTCGCTTTCATCGGCGATCCATACTGGAAAACAGTTCTCGAAAATGCTGTCATCCGCCAGTTTTATATGATTAGCCCTTATTCCTACAAATCCTTTCTCACTTTCAAGGTTCATACTGGTTTTGACCTGGATACCCCAATCCGGAACTTCGAGAATATGCTCTGATTTCCGAATGGCGGTTGAAATATTTTTACATCCCGTGATTTTGGCGGTACTAAATGAAACCGGGGTCTGAAATAGTTCTCGCTTCAGGCCAAACGCCTCCAGGTTACCATTATTTATTATTGCGATACGGTTACACAGGCGATATGCTTCTTCTATATTATGGGTAATATACAGAGTACTCCCTTGAAATTCTTTGAGGTACGCCAGCATTTCCTTCATCATGTGAATTCTCAGGGTATCATCTAGGGCTGAAAAAGGCTCATCCAGCAACAAAATCTCTGGTTCAACTGCCATCGCTCGTGCTAATGCAACGCGTTGCTGTTGCCCTCCTGAGATTTGAGTTGGATAACGTTTTTCCATATCTGCTAAATCGGCTAAACGAAACCGTTCCATCAACTCGGCTACTCTTTTGTTTATCTCTGATTTAGATAATCCACTCAGACCAAAAGCAATATTCTCCGCAATCGTCAAATGAGGGAACAGCGCATAATTTTGAAATAAAAAACCGGTCTTTCTGTCTTTTGGCGGTAAATCAATTTTTTTTGCTGAGTCAAAAAAAATTTTATCATTCAGCATGATTTTGCCCTCGTCAGGTCTGATTAGTCCGGCAATACATTTCAAAAGCATACTTTTTCCGGCGCCGGAAGCACCTAATACACCAATAATGTCTTGCCCGCAAGAAAGCTTCACCTGTAACTTGAATCCGGGAAGCCTCTTTATTATATCTATATACAATCCCATTTTATCTCCTCGCAGTGCGGACTCTTTTCTTAGGTTGGGGATTTTTGGGTTGTTTCAGTTCATTCAGGCCCTTACCCCTAATTGTTTCTTGTTGCGTGCTTTCCAGAGATTTAAAAGATAAAGCATGGCTAAAGAGATAACCATTACAATTAGCACCCAGACAATGGCTTTATCATGCTGACCGGCCTCAACTGCAAAATAAATGGCTATGGGTATGGTTTGAGTTTTTCCAGGAATGTTGCCGGCTAACATAAGGGTAGCTCCGAATTCCCCTAAAGAACGGGCAAACGAAAGAACCGTACCGGCGGCAATCCCTGGCCAGGCTAAGGGTACGGTTATCTTCCAAAAGACAGCCCATTCGGAGGCTCCTAGGGTTCGCGCTGCATCCTCAAGGTTTGGCTCAATCTGTTCAAACGCTGCGCGGGCTGCTTGGTACATTAAAGGAAAGGCGACGACAGTGGCAGTTACCACTGTCGCTGTCCATGAAAATATTATGGTGGTTCCCATTTTATATAGCAAACTACCGATAGGCCCGTTTTTCCCAAAGATGAGCAGTAAACAGAAGCCTAAAACCGTTGGTGGTAAGACCAGAGGTAAAATGAATAATCCATCTAGCAGGGTTTTAAACTTTCCACGATAATTGAACATCCAACGGGCAGCAGCAATTCCAAGAAAAAAAGTAATGAAAGTTGCTGTTAACGCTGTTTTTAAGGATATCCATAAGGGGATACCTTCTTGCCAGGAAATCATTATTTAACGATCACAAAGCCGTACTTTTCAAAGACAACCTTGGCTTTTTCACCCGCCAGGAAATCTGCAAACTCTTTTGCTGCAGTTGTATTTTTGCTACTTTTCATAATCGCCATCGGATAGACGACCGGGGTATGGCTGCCGTTGGGAGCAGGAGCCACCACTTTCACTTTATCCGAAACCTTGGCATCGGTTTGATAAACAATTCCTGCATCAACGTCTTCTGTTTCTACATAGTTGAGTACCTGGCGAACATCTTTGACATATACTGCTTTACCTTTAACCTGCTCCCAAATCCCCAGCTTGGTAAGAATTTCTTGCCCGTATTTTCCGGCCGGTACAGAATCCGGCTCACCCAAAGCTACCTTTTTTATTTTATCACTAGTTAAACCATTCCAGTCGGTAATTGTTGATGCGTCTTTAGGGACGATTAATACGACTTGATTTAATAACAGATCTTTTCTTGTTCCATCGGCAAGTAGCCCTTTGCTCTCCAGGGGATCCATATTTCTTGTTGCCGCTGAGATAAACATATCTGCCGGTGCTCCCTGTTCTATCTGTTGCTGGAGGGCGCCGGATCCACCAAAATTATATGTAATCGTGACCTTGGAGTTATCTTGCGCGTAAATGGTTTTAATCTCCTCCATAGCATCTTTCAGACTGGCTGCAGCCGATACCGTTAGTTCAGTTACTTCAACCGATTTTTCCGCCTGTGAACAGCATCCTACTAATAGAGTGCTGATAAACATAAGTAAAATTAAACCAGTAATAAACTTCCTCATATTTTACCCTCCCTTAATTTTGATAACTATTAACAATTCCCCTCCTTTAATTGAAATGCACATTACAAAACTTATTATCGATATACAATACGTTACATCTCTTTTTATTTATATAATGTTATATAGCTTTT
>JAAYQE010000160.1 GCA_012519455.1 Syntrophomonadaceae bacterium | reverse complement strand
GTTCACCATAAGGAATCCGCGTGGCCAGACAACCGGATGCCGGTTTAGCAGCTGTAGGTAAATTAAAGGCTTTTGATAAAGCGCGAATTTCGGTCTTATTTAAGCCGGCCTCCTGTAAGGGACAGATAACGCCTAGTTCCTGCAAGGCCCTACGCCCCGGCCGATAATCGTTTAAATCGTCTACATTGGAGCCATCTAAGAGGGTCAAAAAAGATAACTCCGGTAAGCTTTGGTATCTTTCTTTTTTACAATAGTAACAACGTTCCCGTGAGTTCTCCTGAATTAGGGGATTATTCAGTTCTTCCCGGTCCAAAACGGTCAAATCCGCACCCCACTTACCGGCTAAGTTAATCGCCGCCTCACTCTCTAAGGCCGGGGTTAACTCCGAACGAATCAAAACCGCCCTTACCGACTCCGGCCCCAAAACTTTTAGGGCCACCCAGAGTAAAAAAGCACTATCCGTCCCTCCTGAATAGGCGATTAACACCGTCTGTAAAGTTTTCAAATGTTGTTGGAGCCGGGTTAGTTTATTTAATAATTCTGGCGGCATCTTCACCCTCCAGTAGTCTTTGCTTTCCTTGCATAATAAATAATAAAACAAGCCGGTAGTCGCGTTAACTTAATTATAACGTCTACCGGCCAGAATATCGACTTTTCAATTCTTCTCCTCATGCAGTCCGTCTTAATTTTCCTGATCATTAAACGGTCCCACGGTTTCAACCAACCCGGATTCGACATTATTAAGGTGTTCCAACATACAACGCCGCGCTTTTTCCGGATTGCGTTCCTTAATGGCCTGTAAAATTAAAGCATGTTCCTGGATTATTTGCGTAGCCATGCAATCATATACCTGTTGGCGGGAAGCCTTGAAGGTCTGGTGCATAATATCCGCCACTGTATTCATGATGCGTAACAGCACCGTATTTTGGGCTGCTTTAGCAATGGCAAAATGAAACATTAAATCATAATCTACGGCCAGTTCTCGCTTTTCCGCTGCTTCTTGCATCCGCTCCAAGGCCTCGGTAATTTTTGCCAGCTGATAATCGGTAGCCCGCCCGGCTGCCAACCCGGCAGCCTCTACCTCCAGCACCCGGCGTACTTCCATTAATTCAGCTACCGGATTGCTCTCTACCGCCAGTACCCAGGCCAGGGGTTCGATCGTAGAACTTTGGGTAGTTCGCTGCACAAAAGTCCCTTCACCTGGGCGAATATCTAAAATACCAATCGCCTCTAAAGCTGTAAGGGCTTCACGTACCGAAGCCCGACTGACCCCCAACCGCTCGGACAACTCTCTTTCGGAGGGTAATCTATCCCCCGGCTTTAAATTGCCCTTGGTCATCAGGGTTTTAAGTTGATCGACAATTTCTTCATAAATTTTGCGGGTCTTGATAGGTTTAAACTCCACCACCATCACCGCCTACCGGGCTAAACTCTAAGCCGGGTGTGATACTGGCTCTTATTATAACGCAAATCGTTATTATATTTAAGTCTTTTTCCTTTTTTTATTACCCTTTTTTTAAGCGAGGGGTAAGACATTAGGGGTTAAGCGGTAGCTTTAGCTTTTTTAGCGGCCTTCTTCTGTAGGCTTTGGATATATTCTAATCCCTTTTGTACTACCGCCATATTCGCCGGCATCTTATCCCGGTACTTGCCTTTAAAGGTTTTAATCAGGGCTTCCTCGACGACCTCCAGGCCGACCACTCCGGTTGCCCCGATCAGGGCCCCCAACATGGCCATGTTAGCGGCCCGCGGCATTCCCGCTTCTGTGGCTAATTCCAGTGTAGGCACCAAATATACTTGTAAATCTTTACGACATATCGGGCGGTCGATTAAGGAAGCGTTCACCAGTAAAATTCCTCCGGGTTTAAGCTTGGATTCAAATTTATCTAAAGAAGGCCGGTTCATTACTACGGCAATGCCCGGAGCTGCCACTACGGGCGAACTAATTTCTTTATCGGAAATCGTCACCGCACAATTAGCTGTTCCTCCCCGCATTTCTGGTCCATAGGAAGGGACATAAGCTACTTTTTTGCCTTCAGCCATTCCGGCATAAGCTAGAGAGATACCAATGGTGAGCATTCCCTGTCCGCCAAATCCAGCCAATAAAATTTCGTGCAACATGATTATTTCACTCCTTCTGGAACTTTAAATTCACCCAGCGGGAAAACCGGCACTAGGTTGTTTTCCACGTATTTTGCGGCTTCCAACGGAGAAAGTCCCCAGTTGGTTGGGCAAGCCGATAATATTTCCACCAAACTGAACCCGACCCCCTGCATTTGGGTCTCAAAGGCCTTTCGGATCGATTTTTTAGCTTTAACTACTTGAGCCGGGTTAAACAGGGCTACCCGGGAGACGTAAGCGGCTCCCTCCATGGTAGCTAACATTTCGCAAACCCGTATCGGATACCCGGCTTGTTTGGCTTCACGACCTAAAGGACTGGTAGTAGTCACTTGGCCCATCAGGGTCGTAGGCGCCATTTGTCCTCCGGTCATGCCGTATACAGTATTATTAATAAAAACAATGGTAATCTTTTCCCCCCGTACGGCAGCGTGAACCATTTCGGTGGTACCGATGGCGGCCAGGTCACCGTCTCCCTGATAAGTAAAGACCAAACGATCCGGTAAAACCCGTTTAACACCGGTAGCTACTGCCGGGGCTCGTCCATGTGAGGGGCCAATGCCATCAAAATTAAAATATTCGTAAGAAAATACCCCGCAGCCCACGGAACCGACTCCTACGGTCATTTCCTGCAAGCCCATTTCCTCGACGACCTCGGCACAAAGACGGTGGGCAATACCATGATGGCAACCAGGACAAAAATGCCAAGGTTTATCGATTAAGGTTTTAGGCCGGGAATATACTTTTACGGTTTCTGCCATCTATGCCACCTCCGCTATCAGTTGGGTAATCTTATTAAGGATCTCTTCCGGAGTGGGTACTTGACCAATACGGCCATAAAACTCCACCGGTACCCGGCCATTAATGGCCAGACGTACATCTTCCACCATCTGGCCCATACTAACCTCAACTACTAGTACCTTACGGGCTTTACCAGCGGCCTTAACCAAAGCTTCGCTCGGATAAGGCCAGAGCGTAACCGGCCTAAAGAGACCGGCTTTAACCCCGGCTTCGCGTGCCTTTTCCACCGCAGCCCGAGCTACTCGGCTTACGATACCATAAGCTACGACCAGAATTTCCGCGTCATCAGTAAAATATTCCAGACTGCGTTTTTCCTGGGCTTCTATTTGATGATATTTTTCAAACAAGCGATTATTATGCCATTCTAATTGATCCGGCGGAAGGTGCAGGGTATGGATAATATTCGGTCCTCGTCCCTGCATCCCGGTCGTGGCCCACGGCTTTTCTGAAGGAACCGGCTCAATATCGGGTAAGATGACTGGTTCCATCATTTGACCCATCATGCCATCCGCAAAAACGACCACCGGGGTGCAATACTTTTCCGCTATTTCAAAGGCCATAACGGTATGATCAATCATTTCCTGTACAGTAGATGGAGCCAAGACGACTAAACGATAATCGCCGTGCCCACCGCCTTTGGTCGATTGAAAATAATCCGCTTGGGAAGGTTGAATTCCCCCCAGGCCCGGAGAGCCCCGCATAATATTTACGATAACGGCCGGCAATTGCGCGGAAGCAATATACGAAATGCCTTCTTGCATTAAAGAGATACCCGGGCTAGAGGAAGCCGTCATGACCCGGGCGCCAGCTGCTGCCGCACCAAAAACCATATTTATGGCCGATACTTCACTTTCTGCCTGTACATAAGCCCCGCCTGCTTCGGGCAAACGACGCGCTAGGTACTCTAGTACCTCACTCTGGGGAGTAATCGGATAACCGAAGAAATACCGACAGCCACCCCGAATTGCTGCTTCCCCAATAGCTTCATTACCTTTCATTAACAACAACTCCGTATTACTCACCGCCGCGCCTCCCTTACTACTTCAATTACTACATCCGGACACATCCGAGCACAGATAGCGCAAGAAATACATTTCCCCTCATCCGTTAATGTGGCTGGATGGTACCCTTGTGAATTTAGTGATTCAGCCAGTTCCAGACAGTCCTTAGGGCAAAAAGCAATACACAATCCACAACCTTTGCATCTTTCTTCTAGAAAACTTACCTTGGCCATTATGCTTTTGGATACCCCCCTTACTTGCATTTTTTATACTTATAACTTTTACCAAAAGATTGGGTCCACCTTTTAGGTTTAAACTAACGGTTAATGCCACTTATCTATTTCTTGATGGATTCATCCTTAGGGCTTGTCTGCTTTTTTCGTAATAACCATTCGGGCAGTAAATGTATATTTATCGGAATCAGAGGAAGGGATGGTAAAGCAGGTTTCCATTCCTCTAAACGATCGGCCAGTACCCCCAAACCTAAAATAGGTAGTTGTAATCTTTGGGCCCCTTGTACCACTATCTGATGTCCCCGCAACAAGTGTTCTAATTCCGTGGCCTGGCCCAAATTAGGATTGCTAATCAGCCCATGCATGGTCAAGCGGGAAGTGCCCTCAATCTCACGACACATCTTTTCAATACCATCGACGTCCCGCGTGAAAGGCCGGTACGGGTTAACTACCATCAACAGTTGGTGCGGTACGGCTTTAAAGTCGGCTTGAAAGCTGCCCAGAGCAATCGCCCCAATTTCATCTCCACCCACATCCAAAACTACGGTCCATTGCGAATCACGCAACAGACTACGCAACCCAGGACTGAGGATAGGAAGATCTGCATCTAACCATTCTTCCCGAGGAACTACCGCTTTAACACCGTGCTCTGCCAAAAAATGTCTCGCCTCTCGGGAACGAAAATAAGGATTAGCAATATCCAGATCGACTAACGCCGTTGGTTGCTGCTGAGCCAAACTCAAGGCTAAATTAATCGCCAATTCACTTTTACCGCTACCAAAGCCACCGGTCAGGACTAATACCCGTTGCATACTTGACCCGCCTTATTTTTAAATAATTTAACCAGCTTATTTCCAATTATAAGGAAATAGTGTCTTTCCCACTTGGTGTTCTAGTGGTCAGACCACCTTTTAACATATAAAATATTACTATTCTACCTGATTCAATATTTTCCTCTTTTTTTATAAAAAAACCCTAATTTTTTTTGACGCTAATTTTATAGATAATTCAGATAAAAGAAGTAGCGGAAGGTTGGTTATCAATGATAATATATCACTTCTTTTATGATAAAATAAAAAGTGCGGCGAATAATCCCATCCTAAGAAATCGAGGTGATTCCAATAGTTTTGATGGTATTTGGTTTTCTGGTTTTAGTTTTAATTTTCGTTATCGTTGGTGTTTTGGGAGTCAAAAAGGGGTATACGGAATATCCGGAGAGGGGTAATGAGATGATAAAAACTGTGTTCGTTTATTTAGTGTTATTTGCTACCTTAATGATGATTATCGGCGGTTCTGTGGCTGCTTTTATGGCTGTTGCAGACATAGTTTCTCCTCCTGCGTATTATCAGAGTTTTGAACAATACAAAAACATACCGCCGGAAAAACTAGAACCTAATTTGAGCGAGTCAGAACTAAAGAGCAGATATGATCAAATGGTTACCGAAGAAAAAGAAAGAGTCAAGCAGCGAGCTGTCAATAGCCTAATTAAGAGCTTTGGCTGGATAATTATTCCCTTGCCGGTATTCCTATATTTTCAACGGAGGGTAAAAAACTATCCTGTTCAATAACCAACAGCCACGCAGCCACGGGGACGGTTCCGTCCCCGTGGCTGGTGGTAAACCGCTTTATATAGGATGACTTTAACGGTTTGCCGATGGCGGATTGGATGCTGTTGTTCACTAAAATGATATAGCTCTGGCCGGGAAGATAACCACCCGGTGGCGGCGTTATCAGCGCTGACTTCCCGTCTTCTCCGGGAACCACGTTAATATTGACACTCCCGGTTGCATCTGTAACCCGGATGTTAGCCGGGTTGATGGTGATGGGATCCACCGGGGCGTTGAAAGTTACGGTCCAAGTATAATCCAATGGCACATCGGACTGCTGGCCCAATTCCTGCGGGGTGTCTGTGCCGGTTGGAGCCACCGTTAAATTAACGCTTTGGGTATTCGTTTGCCCCGAAGGCCCACTAGCCTGCAGGGTAATAATATGCGAACCACTGGAAAGCTTATCAGCGAAAACTAGGGAGCCGCGGCCTAGTTCTCCATCCCGGTCGGAGCTCCAGACTAACCCGGTTGAATCATAAATCCAGCCGACTTGGGGATCGTAAGCCCGGCCTTCCAGGAAAACCCCTTCTCCCTGAAGTAAATAAAGGCCATCTATGGGGGTTTGGATATCAACCTCCGGGGCCTTGACCGGAGACTGTAACCAGGTGCTAATCGCCGTTGCGCTATTAATCCCATCAGTCGCTGTAACCCGAATAACGGCCTGTTCTCCTCCCGGCAACTGGGAAAAATCAGCCGTAAACTGGGTCGAGGAGGTGGCTGGTTCCAGAACAATCCACCGCTTACCGTCCGGACTGTATTCCACCTTATAAAATAAATCATCGCCATCCGCATCACTGGCGGTCCATGCCAGGTCAACCGTCCCGGACAGGCTCGCTCCTTCCAGAGGATGAGTTATGTCCACAATGGGGGCGACAGTACTGACCGGAATTTCATGCAGCACCCGGTCCCCCTCGACAATTTGAAAGCAGCTAGTCCCAACCGGCAAAGGGGTCTCCACGGTGAACACCGCCTTATCCATCACCCTGGGGGGATTAGCCCAATCCCGGAAATAAGGCGTGAAGCCCTGTCTGGACAAAACCGTTCCGCTGGCGTCAAGGGCTAGAATACTATGACTGCCGGTTTCCGGGGTAAACGTCAACCCTGACGAATTGCTAAACCAGGGTTCCGTGGTTTCAACTTGACCGGCAGAACTAATCATGCCGGAAGCGGTAATGTACTGTTCACCGGACCGGCTGGCGAAAGCACGTAAAGCCTGCGTAGAGGACTGGGGCTCAAAAGCTGTATAAAGATGTTTCCAGATAACGGGAGTAATCCAGTTCTTGGATAAAGGTGCTCCGCTCCCCATGAAGCTGGTCAAATCCCCTAATAGTTCTCTGCCACCTACCTCATACGGGTGTAGTTTCTCTGATATCAGGGAACCTGTCCCGGAAGTTGCCGGCTTTACCGGGCTGTCCGGACTGGTTACCGGCTTCCCTGTATCCCAGTCTGTGCCTTGATATCCCGGAGGTGGGGGATTGACTACCAGGTTAAAAGCACCGCTATTATATTCGTCCCCAACCCCGAAAAAATGCGCGAATTCATGAGCAAGGGTGGTCTGGTAATCACTGTTCAAGGCAACGATCGCTGCTGGTTTGCGCACGGTATAGCCCAGTCGATACGCGGTCAACTCACCGTCTGTATATACCGGGATAGGGTCGGCAATAAAACCGACGATGGCATCATACTGTCCGCCGGCATAACTGGGTGGCTGCAGATCCCGCAGTTTTAACCATAGCCATGTGCACCCGTCATCGGTCGCGAGGTTATACCGGCTACCACTGGCATCCAGCGGCTCCCCCAGCTCCAACTTTACATTATCGTTGGCTAGAGGAAACACCTGACGAAGAAATTTATCGGCCTTGCTCCAATTCGGTCCGGGGCTTTTAATCGTTCCGCCATAGTTGGCCGTGACCGGTACAGCTAGGATGCGAATATCCCGGCGCTCTTTAAATTCAACCCCGTCCAGGGTTTTTTCCGCATCCTCAAGTCTAGCCACAAAACGGTAGGTTCCGGCCGCCCAGTTGCCGCACGTAGACTTATCCTTGGGGACAAAGATCAAGGCGTTATTTTTGCTGTCTTTTTTGGGGCCGGTGAGAGTAGCTACCTTATTGCCATTGCGGTAAATATCCAACTCTAGGTTGTTGACTTGGCCCGCTTTTACTTCGTCGGGAAAGAAGACCTGGACCACCGTGTCTTTACCAGCTACGAAATGCGTAGCCCGGTCGTAATCGTCCTTGTCCCGGTACTCATAGCGCCCCAGGACCTGATTGGGCTGGATCGCCTTGGCGAATGGCTTGCGGTTGATTTCGTAACTGATTTGGATAAAAGACTGCCCGTTCTCATCGCGAAAAGTATGCTGCACCGTTCCTTTATCCCGGAATTTACCGTCGCTGAAGGTTAATTCGCCCCTGGCAACCCCACCATCGGGATGGGTTTCAACCCGGTCATACCAAGCCTGATTGGCTAAACTCGGAGCATTATGTCCGACATAGTTTCCCAGTTCCCCCGATTCAGAATAACTGCCATCCCAATCAGTCCCATTAATCTTATAAGTGCCTGTAGTTTCAAAGTATTCGTCATAATCAATGAAAAAAAATGGTTCCAAGCATATCCGATAACGGAGGGGTTCATTTTCCGATTGGGGAGGGATAAGCTCCAGCCATTCGATGGGGTTGTCACTGGCTCCCGGATGTCCAATCCCGGGCCAGTGATATTGCCAGGTCGACACCGTGGTGCTCTCAAAGTCTTTGGTCTTAAACCCCTCTTCCGTGGTCCAACGGCTCAACTCATTGAGGGACCAGATGGTGTGAGTTCCGCCACCTTGACAACTCCGCGTATATTTATTGTTATCTGTGATAGATCTAAAAGTAGGCGACGCAGCCCACTTGTTACTAACGTTGGTTAAAAGGGTAGTGCCGGACAAGTTAAGCGAAAAGGAATCGTTGCCATCATAGCGAGCAGAAACCTTCCCATCTTTCTCCCTAACCGATTGGCTTGACCAAGAATAGTTGGCATTGGCCGTAATTTGCCAGGTTACTTCAATTTCTTCCGGTATGGCGTTGCTTTCCGCCTGAACTGGTGAAGGAAGCCAAACCAGCATCATTAAAAATGCGACGACCAGTCCCAAAATCGATTCCCGTCTAATTTTCAAATCTTTCCCCTCCCAAATTGACTATTTACAGATTCCTCCATCCAGGATTTGGCCATCACCACGCTATCTTCATCATTTTTGGACTTTTTTCTCTATTTTAGCGTAATTGGAAAGTAAGGGAAAGCTCAAATGATAAAATTGGACCGACAGCTTGCATGATCAATCGCTTCACCGACTTATTTTTATAACTAGATGATATAATAAGGTATAAGAATATGGCTTCCTACTTTTGGCTCATGTCTGCTATCAGGGGTATTATCATATATCTTGGTAAAGCTAGAGAAAACTTTAGTTAAACTCATCGTTTTTCAACATATTTCGGGAGGTACCAGGTACCCTATGGCTAAAAAGGAAAACGGATTTTTTGATTTCATTGCCCCGATCTACGGTCTACTTTTTAATTACCAGGTCCAATATTATGAAAAAATATTGCACCGGGTAAAAAATGAAATTGATTTGACAAAGTATGACAATATTATTGACGTTGGTTGTGGAACGGGTGCCCTCTGTTACATATTGAGTAAAACGGGACTAAAGGTTACCGGCGTTGATGCGGTCCAGAGAATGATAAATATAGCGGAAAAGAAATTACAAAATAAAACAGTTGATTTAGTACGAACTAACGTCTTGAAAAAAACACCTTTTGAAGATAAGAGTTTTGATCTAGCCATCTCCTCTTATGTAGTGCATGGCCTAAAAAAGCATGAAAGGAAAAAGATCTACGCAGAAATGAGTAGAATTACCCGACGAATGGTTATTTATCATGATTATAACCAGAATAGAGCCTTACACATAAATATAGCCGAATGGCTTGAGGGAGGAGATTACTTTAATTTTATTCAGAATGCACAAAAGGAAATGGCTGAAAGCTTTAAAAAAGTTCGCGTAATCAATGTTGATTCCCGGGCCGCTTGGTATATATGCACACCATATTAGCCATGGGGACGGT
>JAAYQE010000159.1 GCA_012519455.1 Syntrophomonadaceae bacterium | reverse complement strand
TATTAAATTTTGCCTTGGAGGATTTCTTTTATCTTTGCCCTGATCCGATAGGCACTTTTTTTTACGGTTGCCTCAGTCATTCCAAGCTCTTTAGCCACTTCCGCTTGGGTCGGGGGGTTGTCCGATAAATAAAGCCATTTGATAATGTTTTGTTCCTTTGGCTTTAGAGTGGAAACCGCTTCATTTACTACTCTTTTGACCCATTCCCGTTCCATCTCCGAAATGATGCGGTCCTCCACATCACCATCCGGGTCCATATGCGTTTCAGCCTTATCATTAAGATCATCAAGGCTGCTATGCCTTCTTGTTTCCCGGCGGTTGTTATCCACTTCCTCGTCATCAAGGCTGTGCAAGGTTTCGATGATCGCTTCCGTAACACCATCCTCACCTGGTATTAGAACCGTCTTACCACTGCCATCGCCATAGTAGATGTAATTGGTGCGCTTCTTTTTGCTGGTCTTGAACTTTCTGGACATCTTTTCTACCTCCTGCGAATTTCTGAAATCCGCAGAAGGCCGCCAATATTTCTCCGAGAAACAAAAAAAGCCGGCAGTGGAATACCCTTTTCAGGTATCCCGCACTGCCGTCTTACGGTCTCGCGGATTTCTATTGACGTTATTTATTTTTAAGCCACTTTGCCTTTAAGATTAATTACATCAATTTTGCCATTTGGTAATCTCCTGATTAATGTCGTACAATCCTTGATCTTAATTTCCACCATTCCCGTTGTCACATCTAGGCGACAAACAAGTCTGCCATCCAGATTTCTCACCTCGTTCATTATCATCACACCTGCCTTTCCATGGGTAATTACGTAAGGTTACGAGAATTTATATCGGTTAAATGTTCTTTGGGAGGATTACTGTAAAATATCCTCCATTTACTACCTAAGCCGTGATATAATGTTTAGTAACCTATGATTAATTGTATCGGATTCTTTTTAAGGCCACAGGACAAGCCCGGACACTCACGGACAGTTACGGACAACCTTAAAAAGGGAAAAGGGGGTGCATACTATGACTTTTAGTGATTTTGCAAGACTGCTTTATCCTTTTTGCGGTGGGGAGAAAAATGTGTGGGAGTTTGTCCTTCTATTGGTTGACAACATAATTGAAGATCCCCCCGATGATGAAAAGGACATTAATCCGCTTGCACATCTCTCCGCAAGCACTCTTGAAAAATATTTCAACGGGACCAGAGAGCCCGCCGGAAAAAACGTCTCCTTAATTCTTCAACGTTTGGATAAAGGAAAATTTGAAGAATTTATCGGGGAGCTTCCCTATGACACACTAAACCTTATAGGCAATGCCCTGCGTAAATATGGGTTTGAAGTTGATGCTTACGAGGTTCCCGGTAAATCCGCTGATATATTTGCATCGATATTGGAGCGCCAGGCCAATCTAACTACCTCCAAAAAGGCTAAACCTGCGCCCACTAAAGACGAAATACCCGACACTGATTTTTTCCTACTACTGGAGGCAAATAGCATATGCCCCTTATGCACAAAACCACTTGTGGAAAATAAAAACAACAATAGCCTCAAAAATTATAAAATTACTCATATCATTCCGCCTAATCCTAGCAAAGAGGAGGAGGCTGAATTGGGTGATCTAATTGACCTATCAACGGACGTTGATGCTTTTAATAACAAAATCGCCCTCTGCCTTGATTGCGCTAATAGGTATTCGCTACATACCACGCAGGATGAATGTGAGCATTTGATGGATATAAAGAACAGGCTGTACCGCAATTTTGCCGCCAACGAAGTATTAAATAAAATGTATCTAGAGGAGCAAATTGAAGCGGTAATTAGGCAAATATCCGTAGCCCCGCCAGAACAACTCTCTGATACCCTGAACTATAAAGCTTTACGGGTAAGGGATAAAATTCCCGGAAGTAATATCCCATTGCTCATTAAAACTGAGGGTTTTGTAATCCAGTATTATAGATTTATAGAATCTGTGTTCTCCCAACTTGAGCGTGAGGGGCGTTTAAATTCTAAAAATGTTGCCGTTGATGTTCGGCGTACTTATGATAGCCTTGTTACATATGGACTGACACAAGATGAAATTTTTGCTCGATTAACTGGTTGGTTCAGAAATAAAACTAACGCACAAAGTGCCCTCGCCTGTGAAATCCTTGTGGCATTCTTTGTGCAGAGTTGCGAGGTGTACGATGCGCTTACCAAATAAAATTATAAGTTTCAACAAAAGTGTCATTTCCAAGTTCCCGCTACTATTAGCCGCTCTGAAACTCGCTGATATGCCT
>JAAYQE010000158.1 GCA_012519455.1 Syntrophomonadaceae bacterium | reverse complement strand
GTTTTGGTGCTTAGATATACTTCATTTAAACCTTGCGTTAAAAGTTTATTAATATGTGATATTTGTAAAATCGTTCCTTTAGCTAAAAGTAACTGTCCCGTTGTACTATAGATACTTCTGGCTAATTCTAGGCCTAATTGGGTCTGTAAATCTTTTAAATTAATCTTTATCATCTTAGGTACCCCCCGATTAGATTTAGGCAATAATTGACCTTTAAAGTATTTAGCCCATCGGTTAAACCGGTTGGTTGATTAAGGGTACTTTTCAAGATTACACCAGTATAATTCGCTTAATGTTATCTACTTCCTGCTGGCCGGACAAAGGAAATCAATAAAAGTTTAGTTTCAGGCTTATAAAGGGTTATCTATAATGGGTTATGTTTTACCAGATATTGAGTTATAATAATACCGTATCTACAGGTAAGTTTAATTAACCTTTCAGAAATGAGGATAAACGTGGCTAATTCAATCTGGTTGTATCGACTTTTTGATGTAGCGGAAGAAATCAATTTAGAACAAGCGGAAAAGATTTTAGCGCACACGCGATCTACCTCTCGGGTAAAACTGTCTCGTTTACCGGACCGTTCCATCTATTTTTCTAATCCGCCGGTACTTTTTAATATGGGTAGAGTACAGGTAAGTTTAGGTACCCGGATCCTTCAAGGAAGTATTTTTGGTAAATTATATGATCTGGGCGTAGTATCCCTGGTTCTCAAATTAGAAGTACCGGAAGTTGGCTATGATCCGCTTAAGGAGATCGCGTTTTTTCTAGAGGTTAAGGAAGATAAATCCCATTATAATAATTTGGATACCGGTATCAGGTTTAAAGTAGCCGAAAGATCTCTACCCGCCGCGGATGCTTCGTCGGACTCAAAATCTAAAGCTTTAATTACGGAAGACAAGTTTGAGGAAACTTTTACCGAATATTTAGAATCCGTATGTCAGATTATCAACCCGGCTTTAGTCAAACCACGGAATCATTATTTTGTCGAGGATTTTACCCTTTTTTACTTTACCGATTGGAACGCAGAATGGGATGCCTTACCCTTACTTTTAGGAGAAAAAGGTCCTTTTAGCTCCCAACTACGCGAAGACACTTTACGTTATTCCTTAACTTATGGCCCGGACGATTTAACCATTATTACCTGGGATGCTGCTCTGGTTTATGACCGTACGGGAAGCCCGGATATTCCTGATTTACTTGAGTTTGCGGTTTGTCAACTTTTGGAGTTGCGTTATTACGATTACTTGCTTAATAAGGAAATGGCTAAAATGTATGATGCAATTGAAGAGACCCAGCAGAAAACCTCTTACCGACGTTATGGACAGTATCGTCGTATTACTAAACAGCTGATGGAACTGGTCGTAGACATTAATGAGATAACTGAACGAATTCAAAATTCTTTGAAAGTGACCGGAGACATTTTCTATGCCCGGGTGTTTAGAGCCGCGTTGGATGCTTTTCGTTCAAAAGTCTGGATGGAAAGCGTGGAACGTAAAGTGACTTTAATTCAGCAGAATTACAGCTTGCTGAATAACGAGATTGTTAATGAACGGGGGGCGTTATTGGAAATAGCGATTATTTTTCTCATCGGTCTAGAAATAATTCTCGGATTACTTCAATTACTGTAAACAGTTTATCTGTTATTTTAGGCTATCGATATCGGTTCGGCTAGAGCCGATTTTTCGTTTTTATAGGGTATAGTTTACCCTATTTCTCGTAGAGCGTTATAGACACAAAATAGGGGGATGGGGAATATGATGGATTAATCTTTTAGATGAGAAAAGATGCTGGAGGAGGGCGCTAGTATGGATAAAAAGCCATATACAGAAAAAGAAATGGCACGGGCTTATGTTCCAGTTCAGGTTTACACGACCCGCTATGATCTCATGGAGGGCTTTAAAAGAGGTACAATCTTTCCCGAACTGGATAAACCCTATACTAAGGTTCAGGACGACCCAAAATTGGAATACAATTGGTTGGACAAGGGGGAACAAGATAACCGTCGAAAATTGTTACGGGTGGTCCAGGCACTAGAGTTTACCGCAATTGAATTTAATCTTTACCTGGACACCCATCCTGAAGACAAAAAAGCCCTGGCTGATTTTAACACCACCTGTCGTCAGTTACAAACGGTAAGACGGGAATACGAAAACCGTTATGGTCCATTGACAGCCTGCGGGAGTACTCCCAGCCGGTATCCCTGGCCGTGGATTGAAGAACCCTGGCCCTGGGAAATCATGGGATAGAGCGGCCAGATTCGGGGCAAGAGTGTCTATCTGGATTTAGAAAGGGGAGTTTTCTTATTTATGTGGGTATATGAAAAAAAATTACAGTACCCGGTAAGGGTTAGTGGCCCTAATCCTCAACTGGCTAAAGTAATCATCACCCAGTACGGAGGACCGGATGGCGAGATCTCGGCTTCTTTACGCTATCTAACCCAGCGGTATACGATGCCTTTACCCCAGGGAAAGGCCGTATTAACCGATATTGGCACTGAAGAATTAGCGCATATGGAAATCGTAGCCGCTTTAGTTTACAATTTACTCGAAAATGCACCGTTGGAACAGATTAAAGCGGCCGGTATGGATGCCTATTACGCGGATCACGATAAAGCTCTTTATCTGGTTAATGCCTCCGGGGTTCCTTGGACTGCTGCCTATGTCCAGTCTAAAGGGGATCCTATTACTGATCTTTATGAGGACATGGCTGCCGAAGAAAAAGCACGGTCTACCTACGAATGGTTAATTAATCTTTCGGATGACCCTTGTGTTACCGATGTTTTACGTTTCCTTAGAGAAAGAGAGGTCGTCCATTTCCAACGCTTTGGTGAAACCTTGGAGCTAATGTATGAATACCGTGACCGTAAACGGTATTATTAATTCTGTTTACCAGGAACGGTGCAGGTAAAAAACTAGTAAGGGAGTGGTAAGGGTCATTAGCGCAATAATCCATACCCCTATTGCTCCCAACCAATTTTTTTGTTTTGCCACCCAAAGGCCATAACTGGCGGCATAAATGGCCACGCTAATGGCAATTAGTTCTCCTAGGATAAACCAAGTTACCAAAGGTAAACGCTCCTTTTGCTCAGCATATTTTAGCTTGATACTTCCCGTGAGAGAGGGGCGTTCTTTCTTAATAAACCGAAACGGCGCAGTTTGGTACGGGCTTCTACCGTTATTTCTGCTTGAGGAAACCGGGTATTTAACCAATCGTAAGCTACCCATTCTTGCTGGGTGCGGAATTGATGTTTAACGGTTTTACCTAAGTGGAGGATATCGGCTTGAAATTCATGTTGTGCCCGGTCAACCAGAGTTTCCATATATTCGTTTAACTGCTGATTAATCGTTTCTTCCACTAATTGACGATTATTCGGATTCTCATAGCTGATACCGCTACTTTGCATGCCGATTAAAGATCCTTCGAGATAAACCGTAATATGCAGACGCGGGACCGAACCACTCAAATCAATTTGTTTTTGAGGAGGTTTTCGTATCTGTAAGTTGACGCCAATCATTTTATCGGGCATCAGTGGATCCGGCACCGACAGGGTGAAGGTCTTCATGGTACCGCGTATTAACTTTAAAGCCGTCATTTCATTACCGTTTATTTCTCCTACCATGCGATCGTCACGAAAAACCGCTCCCCCGATAAATTCGCGGGGATTTCCACCGCTGCGCGGTAATTCTCCGGGATAGTAGCTTCCTTCTCCGATCCATTCATCCGGGTTAACGGAAGGTCCGGCTCCTTGCGGTATTAGTCGCTGCAAATCAGCCAGGAAACAGGTAGGATCTGAGTCGGTGCTTTTGGCATCATTATAAAAGTAATGAAAATAAGGTTCAGCCGGTATTGAACCCAGGAAATTAGCGGCGCCTGCTGCTAATTCTGAATTTTTTGCCGGATTAGCTTCTAAAGTGGGGGTTAGCTTTTCCAGGTATTCTTTAGCGGAGTTTTTTCGGGTCACGGAGATAAAAACCGACCGGCGAAATTCTGGAAAGCGAGCCATTACCGACAGATAAGTCATAATTCCTTCTCGAGCTAATTCTTCCGAAAAAATAACGGACTTGGTATGTTTTAAAGAAAGCCGGCGGTCCACAAAACTGGTCATCATATTAAAAGCGCCGGTAAAAGTAGGGGCTTCCACAGAAACGACTTGGAAGGCTTGGCCTTTAATAGGTGTATCGGAGCCCCCTCCGCCACCACCTCCATTACTACTTATCCGGCCCGGGACCGCGATTTGTGCGGTCAGGGTCACACGGTTTTCCACGCCCCGGTCCAGCCCTAAGAAAAGAACGTACCCGGTTTCATCAATTTCATCGTAATCCCAGCAGCCGGTGAGCCCGGAGCAGCTGAAGCTTAATATTAGGAGTAAGGCTATCCGTCTAAGCCAGAGGGTCCGGAATTGGTTTTCCATCTGTCGGTCTCCTTTCCCCTTTTATCGATCGCGGTTTTGGTTTTAAGTGATGGATCAGCAAAAGGAGAGCCGGTAGACCGTAAGCAATTAACCCATTCCAGCGCCAGGCTCCTAAGGCAATCCATTCAGTAACTTGTATAATATCTTTAGGAATAAAGGCTAGAGCAAAGACAATTACCGATAAAGGATAAATTAAAGGTTTATAATAAGGCAGCTTTAATAAACGGGTTAAAGAAATACAACTAGCATAAAAGAGTACGTTAAATTTTAACATAATGGCGATCATCCAGAAAAAGGCAAAGAAAGCATCAACGCGTTGTACAAAGCGACTCAAGAAGACTAAGCGAGCCGTTTGGACAACCGGAAATAGGTTTTCATTAATATTGGGAATCGGAAACACCAATAAAACACCTATCGTCGTGGCTACGTTAGTACTAACACCGAGAATTAGGGCTTTACTCCATATCTGAGCTGTTTTATTTACTCGAATTGAAGGATAAATAAGGGCTAAGATTAAAATGTCTGCAAACATGCCTGAAAGTAAAAAACCGCCCTTAAGGATCCCGCTTAGTCCTGAACCCCATAAGGGAAAAAGGTTATTCCAGTCCCAAAAGTTATAGGCCAGGATCAGGGGTAAAATAATTGAGGCGATTAACGGAATGCTAAGGATATGTAAAGTCCGGCTCAAGCTTTCCAAACCGATAAAGGCACTAACTACGCCGGTGATTAACATAAATAGGACCAAGACCGAAGTCGGGGTATCTGGCAGGTAAACGGTAACGATGCGATCTGCTTCTACCCGTAAAAAGAGAACGGCAGCCAGGAGAAAAAAGAAAAAGAAGATCATGCCGATCATAAACCCTGGAACCGGACCGAGTACTTCCTGACTTACTTCGATAATGGATTGATCAGGGTAGTGTTCCATTAAGCGCATCAAAATGACTACCCCGATACCGGATAAGCCACCTACTAGTAACAACACCATCCAGGCCGCTTGTAACCCGTAATCCGCCGCGATAGAAGCAGAAACTAGGGCGTTTAAACATAGCAGGATAGAGGCGGTACAGACCGCTTCGGCCGGGCCAATTTTACCTTCAGAAAGCATGCTACTTTTTATTCCCCCCTTTATCCGGACTTAAGATCCATTTTCGGGCGATAGGAGCCTGACGGTAGGGGTCCTTAACGCCCAGGTAATCAGGTCTTCTTTCTTGTTTCCAGATAAAGCCTTGGGCAAAAAGATCTTTATTGGCAAAGGTGAGAGGGCCTAATGGAGCTAAATAGGGCACTCCCATTGACTTAAGGCTGGCCAGAATAACCAAGTGCGTCCCGAAACCCAATGCTAAACCAAATAATCCCAAAGTTGCTCCAAGGATAATATAAGCAAAGCGATAGATTCTTAGGGCTACGGCTAGAGAGTAAGCCGGGATCGCAAAGGAACTAATGCCGGTAATGGCCACTAATACGATCACGACCGGATTAACTAGAGCCGCGGCAACCGCTGCTTGCCCCAGAATGATCGCCCCTACAATACCTAGGGTAGGCCCAATCACCCCCGGGATTCGAATTCCGGCCTCGCGAATTAATTCAAAAGAAAATTCCATAATTAAAATTTCGATTACCGAAGGAAAAGGTACGCGGTTACGGTTAGCCGCAATGGATAATAAAAGATCCGTGGGAATCATTTCCGGATGATAACCGGTAACGGCCACGTAAAAACCCGGTAGAAAGACAAGGATCAGCGCGCTCAACCAGCGGATTCCCCGTAGGGTAGTTGCGGCCAGGTCTCGCTGGGCGTGGTCTTCCGCGGTCTGCATTAAACTCCAGGCTGTAGAGGGATATACTAAGGCGAAGGGGTCTCCTTCCAAGAAGACCACGACTTTTCCTTCCAGGAGGGCAGATACGGTCCGATCCGTACGTTCAGTGGCCATACTAAGCGGATATAACCCCCAGGTATTATCTTCGATTAATTGTTCTAGCGCACCGGAACTTAAGACTGCATCTACTTCTAGAGATTGAATTCGCCTTTTAATCTCCTGAACTAGACGAGGATTAGCCAAATCTTGGAGGTAAATTAGGGCGCATTGATTTCGTGCCCGATGCCCAACAGTCAGGTCTTCTTTAATTAAGCGAGGGTCACGCAACAAACGCCGGATCATCGAGACGCTTGTGGCCAGGTCTTCATTAAAGGCTTCCTGGGGACCGCGAATAACCCGTTCGGAAACCGCTTTTTCTACACTACGTCGCGGCCAACCACTGGTTTCTACGATCAGTGCCTCAGGAATCCCCTGAAAAAACACGACCGTAGCCCCAGCGGATATTTCTTCCACTATTTCCCGGAGGTTATTTTTCGTTTCGATCGCCGCGTTAGTCGTCAGTCTTTGTTTGATGATCGGCATTAAAGGGGCATCCATTTGTAGATCGCTTAAACCGGATAAAAGCATTAATGGTTGGAGAATACCCTGTTGAATGCGACTGGGGTCCGCCAGACCCTCGAGATAAATGATTACTGCTTTTAGGGGTGGTTCTGTACCTACCATAAACTCACGAAAAATCAGCCCAGTATCTTTAGGCCAGTAAAAGGCTTCACCTATATAAAGAAGGTTTGCTTCTAAATCAGGCAGAACCGGTGTATGGTTTTGATCTGGTTGGGAGGTAGCGGGTTGCGATTTTTCGCTAGCCGAAGTCTCATTCGTACTTTGATTCGTGTTATATTTAGCCTCAGTTTGATTTTTTTTATTTTTACGATGTCCCCGATGCTGCCGGCGAGAGGGGGAAGATGCTGGCTTATCCGTCACCGGTGGTTTCTGTTCTGTATTACCGGACTTATTTTGTCCGGAAGTATTCGATTCCTGCGCTGTCTTCTGCTTTTGCCGGAGGATATTTTCTACTTTTTGAACCACATCGATCGTGGTTGGAGCACCCATTTTTTGGGGGCGTTTTAACGGTCGATGTAAACGATAACCGGATGAGGGATAGTTTGGGGCATCCTCCGAGCCAGTTTTTGGTTGGTCCGGACTTTGTGGTTTTGTGCTGGAGGATTCCTGGTCTTGTTTTTTAGAGGTTTGGCTTTGGGTCTCAGATGGGGTCTGGTCGTTTAAAAGGCCGGCCTTAACTGAAGGTCTTGAAGAGGGGAGCGAAGTCTGACTCCATGACAATTCTGAACCCTCTGAAACGTTAGTTTTTTGCTGTCTACCGCCGGAATAATCCTCTACAGTTTCTAATAACTCAAAAGGCTGACTTTGTTCTGGCACTTGGAAGGTTAGTAAATCAGCGATAAATTTCCAGAAACCCAAAATATACCCCCTGCCTAACCGATTTTTTAGGAATAACTATTGTTAGTTGTTTCCCAAAAGGCTAAAGGGTATCCCGTCAGGAAGAAATACCTTCCCGGAACTAACTAATAATTTCGTCGATATATTGATGCCGTGATTTTCTAAGGTCAAGGTAACTATCACCAATCCTTATTAGTGGACGGCTGGGTTCAGAGGGATCAACCCGGATAACCTCGCCGATTTCTCCGGTATTAAGCCGAATAATATTGCCGATGTAAAAACTGGTTATAAACTCCAGAAAACGCTGGCAGATGGTAGGGTCTATTTCATTAAAAGAGCAGGTGCGTAATTGTTCAGCCGCTCGGTAGGGGGATTCTTTTCGCCGGTAGATACGACTAGAAGTTATAGCATCAAAGCGATCGGCGACCGCGATAATGCGGGCAAATTCGCTAATTTTATCGCCGGTTAAGCGATGAGGATAACCGGTACCGTCTATCTTTTCGTGATGTTGTAAAACGCCTAACATGACCGGGTCATTGGGAGGGAAATAGTTAGTGAGCAGTTGATAACCTAAGCGTGGATGCCGGCTGACTTCAGCTAATTCCTCGGAAGTTAAAGATCCGGTTTTATTAAGGATTTCTGGCCGGATCAAAGACATACCTGCATCATGCAATAAACCGCTTAAGGCCAGACGCTGCAAGGATTGAGGGTTATAACCTAAAACCTGGCCGATTATCGTGGACAGAATACTTACCCCAACGGCATGTTCTAAAAGATATGCTTGACCTTGCTTTACTAGTTTTAAGTACTTGAAAACATTTTTAGTTTGATTTTTAGTTACACTTGGCAATAAAATGTTGATAGTTTTATGAGCTAACTGCAGTTCAAACGCTTTTTGGTGGCAAATGGAAGTAAAAATTTGTTTGGTATAACTTAGGGATTGATTAACAGCCAGGTTTATATCTAAATTAGGCGAAATAGAGTTAGCATCAAGGGCTGCCGGTGGGGGTGAATCTAGGGTAGACGCTGGATTATCCGGTATATCTAATAAAACTTCTTTAAAGCCTTGTTGATAAAGACTTTTTAGATGGCGCCACTGAACTACTGTTCCTTTACTTAATAACAATTGACCGTAAGGACTATACAAGTTTTGCCCTAGCGTTACCCCGATTTGCAGATCAGATATTTTAGTTCGCATCTTCATAGCGCCTTATTCTCCTTTTTTAAAACACCAGAAGTTAAGACCATGTTTGTTATTGCTTATTTACTATTCACCATAATTTTAGGGGATTCCTGCTTCTAACGGTACTTTTTACTAAAATTTAGTAAAAGAACTAAGTACCGAACCTTAATAGAATTCACTTTAAAAGTTTTCAGAAATAAGCAGCAGTGCTGAAACTAGTTGTTTCTAGCACTGCTGTTCATTTACTAAAGGATTGAAAGGATTATCTAGCTATCATCATTAGGCATTCATTTTCCGGATGATTGCGTCCGCCATTTGGGCGGTACCAACCGCAGTTGGGTCATTACGGTTAGGTTTTAGATCATAAGTCACATCTTTCCCTTCCTCTATAACAGCACTAACGGCTTGTTCCAGTTTATCTGCAGCTTGGAATTCGCCTAGATGACGCAGCATTAACATTCCGGATAAAATAACTGCCGTGGGGTTCACTTTATTTAGGCCTTTATATTTTGGCGCTGAACCATGAGTAGCTTCGAACACCGCTGCCTCATCCCCAATATTTGCTCCCGGGGCTACGCCTAACCCGCCGACTAAACCAGCACATAGGTCAGAAAGAATATCTCCGTAGAGGTTTTCCATAACTAACACATCAAAGTTTTCGGGTTGCTGTATTAGTTGCATACACATGGCATCTACCAGCCACTCTTCATACTCTATTTGTCCTTCATACTCACGGGCTACTTCCTGGGCGGCCCGGTAGAAAAGACCATCCGTATATTTCATGATATTAGCTTTAGCTACCGCGGTAACTTTTTTTCGTCCATTTTTTACCGCATAATCAAAAGCATAACGGGCAATTTTTTTGGAGGCCTCAAAGGATATTGGTTTGATCGAAATCGCTGAATCGTATTTAATTTTACCCTGGCTCATATCTATAATTTGCCTTGCTTCCGGCGTACCTAGATCAAACTCTACCCCGGCGTAAAGGTCCTCGCTGTTTTCTCGTACCACAACTAGATCTATATTTGAAAACCGGGAACGCGCCCCAGGATAACTTTTGCAGGGGCGTATGCAGGCGTAGAGGTCTAGGGCGTGGCGCAGAGCTACATTAACACTACGAAAACCGGTACCGATAGGGGTGGTTATCGGCCCTTTTAAGGCTACCCGGTTACGGCGAACACTTTCTAGTACTGCCTCTGGCAAGGGGGTTCCGCATTTTTCCATAATGTCTACCCCGGCATCTTGAATTTCCCAGTCTATATTGACACCAGTGGCGTCGATAACTCTTTTAGCGGCCGCGATAAGTTCTGGTCCGGTACCATCTCCTGGGATTAAAGTAACTTTATGGGCCAATCAATATCTCTCCTTTCCTCATGGGTGTAGTTTTTAACTAACATTTACAATAATAGCATAAAAACTGCAAATCGTCTGCCGTTAATAAAATTGTTTTCGGTTATTGTCGAAGTCTTGTAGTAACGGTCGAACGATTTCCTATGGTGTTACCAGGATATTAGGCTAAGAAAATCGAATATGGTAAAATAATTACCTTTAAATAATTTACTAATTAACCCCGGTATATTCCTTAAATTAACTATTTTGCCAAATTTTATACAATCTAACAGAAGGAGTAGAAGGTTAAATGAGAAGTTGGCAGATAGACCTAACGGAAATTTATTTGGGGGAATTAATGAAAAGGGATGATTCTACCCTAAGAGAAAGCGAAGCCCATTGGCGCCGATTGATTGACCATATGTCGGACATGGTTGCCGAGGTTAATCTAAAAGGGGTTTATCAGTACGCTAATCCTTCTTATAAACATATTTTAGGTTATGCTCCTAGTTCGTTATTAGGAAAATCATTTTTCCAATACGTACCTCCGGAGGATTTAGATAAGGTAATAACTACTTTTAATACAGGAATCGATCAAGGTTCTCCCCAAAGGTTGGAGCATCTTTATCGACATGCGGAAGGGAACTATATTTGGTTGGAAACTGTCGGTAACCCGGTATTTAATGCCCAGGGAACGATTACCAGTATGGTTTTGGTAGCCCGAGAAGTTACGGAACGCAGGCAAAGGGAAGACCGGTTACGTTACCTTGGCTGGCACGATTATCTTACCGGGCTTTATAATCGGGCCTATTTTGAAGAAGAGATGCACCGCGTGAAGAGCAAGTGCTTAAACGCAATAGGGATAATCATTTGTGATGTAGATGGACTGCGCTTTATTAATGATACTTTGGGTCACGATAAAGGAGATATCTTACTCGTCGAATTAGCTAGTATCCTACAGAGAGTTTTTCGGGCTAGTGATGTAGTAGCCCGCATTGGAGGCGATGAATTTGCCGTTCTGCTTACGAATAGTTCGCGTTTGACCGCAGAAAAAGCCGGCCAACGTATCCAGGAGGCCATAAACAGTTATAATCAGGCTAATCCTAATTTATTATTAAATGTATCTATCGGTCTGGCGGTGGCCGAGCAGGGGGTCAATATCCATCATTTATTTAAAGAAGCGGATAATAATATGCATAGAGAGAAATTGCATCGCAGTCAGAGTAAGCGTAATGCTATTGCATATACTTTAAAGCAAGCTCTGGAAGCTCGGGATATAATGATCAAAGGTCATACCGAGCGCTTAAAGAAG
>JAAYQE010000157.1 GCA_012519455.1 Syntrophomonadaceae bacterium | reverse complement strand
CCGCATACTGCACAGCTATATTCGTAAGCACGCAAAATTCTATCTCGAAAATTAGGATCTCTAATTCTACTCATGCCTTTACCAAAAACTAATCCTACAGAATTCAAAATGTCCTCATGAATCGAATCCGGGAAATGATTATCTAAAACTATTTCTGCAATTTCACGGATTAATTTGTCATTGCCAATTAACATTGAATATACATCTTCTCTGAAGCCACCCACCACTTGATGATTTAATAACCATTTATCCCTTATCTCATCCCTTTTTACAGATACATTCAATTCCCATATGCCATCATTAGTCAGTCGAACAAAAGGTTGTTCAGGATGATAAGATTTTCTATAAGGTCCAAATTCGACTAATAATTTTTTTAATATGTCTCTTACTTCTTCATAAGGTAGAAAACGTTTATTTCTACTTTGTAATTGCCCAAGAGCTAATAAAATTAGTAGTGGTTTATGGGGTGCTCTCTCCTCGCCCCTTTTCCATATACTGAGGTTTTTAACTTGCTCCTTCAACTGAGATGAATCCACAAGTTCACCTTCTTCGAATCAGATATGTCTTATAATTGCTGGTGTTCCCGATATTTATATCAAAGTACCCTTGTTGGTTTTTATTCGTATATCCTTTTTCCGGGAATAACTCCTCTTACCCCGCCTCTAGGATCTTCAATATCACCAGAAAACCTGGGAATTAGGTGTACGTGAACATGAAATATGGTCTGTCCTGCCGCTTTTCCGCAATTAACCCCGATATTATAGCCATCTGGAAAATATTCAACGTCCAATAATTTCTTACATTCTTCAATCAGTTGATTAATTGCCACTCTCTCTTCATTAGAAGTATCAAAATAACTTTCGACATGTCGTTTAGTTATGATCAAAAAATGCCCTGGATTGACCGGATACCGATCATATATGGCATAAGTTAAACTATTTTCTATTATAACTTTATCCGGGTTACAAAAAGGACACTGCATGTGGGTTTCTCCTCATAGTTTATTGGGCGGTATACGAGCCCTGCCAGGCTTTAGTTTCAATAATAAATAGGCCGGAAGGGCCAATCAGGATATGGTCAGTTTGGGCAAAGACCTCCGGCTCTGGTTCAACGATTACGTCGTTCATTAACACCCATTCATCTGAAAAGGCTAGCCGGAGCTTGGTAGAGACATTAAACTCCCCAATATCGCCTTTGAGTTTATCTTTACCTCTGCCGATGTCAAACGCTACCCCAAACACCGGCTTTAGTACCGTGGCAATTAAAGAAGGAACTGCCTCATCTAGCCTTTCCTTCATGGCATCTTTCTCGGCGGCCACTTTACCCTTAATTCTTTTTTGAAATTCCTTTCTTAACTCCTCGCTTTGTTCTACCAATCGAGCCATGAAGATATCCTCCGCTTAATACTCTGATCTGGCTTTAAAACCTTCCTTGTAGTTTAACTTTACTAGTTCCGTTTGTAGGTTTGTGCTGAGCCTTACCACTGCCGGGCATCACGTAATCTGGTACCTTTAATCTTCCTGCCCATTAGGACACTGGTCAAATAATTACTCATGAGAATCTCCTTACTTTAGGAAAAAAATAAAATTTCTCTTGCCAAAATCACTGCACTTATGGTTATAATAAAGATGTAAAAGAATATTTATTTGTTAAGGATGACCCTGTCGACTCCGAAGTCCCAAGTTTATGTTTGGGATATTGATGTAGGAGCGATGGGGTCTATCTATT
>JAAYQE010000156.1 GCA_012519455.1 Syntrophomonadaceae bacterium | reverse complement strand
TTGGCAGTTGTCAAAAAGCACGTACCACCTCAGCAACCGACATCTTTTTAGTCTTTTTCAACGGACCTATCACCGATAGTACCGTGATTACGCTGATAAAGATGGTGATTCCAATCAATTGCCCTAAAGGTAGATGCCATTTAATATGAAACGTTGCCTGCCAGGAATTAATCAGGAATCTTTGCAAAATCGCCCCCGGAAAACATCCATGATTAGCGGGGGCTATTGGTAGAGCAATATAGACCCTTTTGTTAGCTGAATATGGCGGGGATAAAGCCTTTTATTTTTTGAACGTAGACTAGATGCAGCATTTCTTTTTACAACTTTCTAATAACTTTATAATATTGTATTGGAGAGGAGGCGAGAAAATTGGCGAATATCTTGATTGTAGAGGATGAACGGCCCATCAATGAGTTGATAAAAAGAAATATGAACCTGGTTGGGCACAAATGTGTTTCCGCTTTTGATGGAAAAGAAGCTCTGGCTTCTGTTGAGCGGCATTCCTTCGATTTGGTTTTATTGGATGTGATGCTGCCGGAGCTTGACGGGTTTGATGTCCTGGAAAGGATAGCCGGAATCCCCACCATCTTGCTTACGGCAAAAAATAGTTTGCCCGACCGGGTGAAAGGCTTAAATATGGGAGCGGATGATTATTTAACCAAGCCTTTTGAAATACTGGAGCTTTTGGCGCGCGTAGACGCGGTGTTGCGGCGAACCAGAAAAGAAAACGAAAGCTTTGAAATGGATAATGTAAAAATTCAATTTGATAGCCGGCAGATATTGGTCGATGGAAAAATTGTAGAATGTACTCCTCAAGAATATCAACTATTGGAAGTACTGGTTAGGAACCGGAACATTGCCTTATCCAGAGAAAAACTTTTGGAGCTTGCCTGGGGATACGATTATGAGGGGGATACCAGAACGGTTGATGTACATATTCAAAAGCTGCGAAAAAAGCTGGGACTGGAAAACCGTATTAAAACCGTATATAAACTAGGCTATCGGTTAGAGATGCAGGCATGAAACTAAGAACATATTTTATGACCCTGCTACTGTTCCTATTGTTTTTTAACAGCAGCATTTTGCTGATTTCTTCCGTCAATTTAAAGAGCAATGTGGACAGCATCCGGGAACGCTGCCTGGGGGAACATTATTTTATTGTGACTGCTTATGCCCAAGACTTAAAGGCGGTAGAAAGCCGGGGAACCACGGCAGAAAGGACGATGGAACCACTTTTTCAGTCCTATGTCAGCTATTATGGGAAGAAAAAAGTTTTTTTAGCAATATCCAGAGAGGGGCAACCGCTTTACTCCAGTATGCCTGTGGAGGAAGCCTTTTCCGGCCAAGAGGAAAAGCCGGCAGCGGGATATCGGGTACTGTCGACGGTAAAGTCGAAGGGAAGAGAGTATATCACGGTAACCGGAACCCTCCCGCCTCCTTACGCTGCCTACACGTTGACCTATCTTTGCGATATCTCAGAAAATATTGCCTCTTGGAACCGGGTAACCGGCATTTTGTATACAGTCGGTATTGCTTTTTCCTTTTTGTTGGCTGTCTGTCTGATTTTGCTGCTTAATCATATTTTTAAACCGCTGCAACAGATTTCACTTGCTTCCCAGAACATTGCCCGAGGAGATTATGATAACCGGATTCCGGTAACCGGTCAGGATGAGCTGGCAGAAATGGCCCAAAGCTTTAACCATATGGCAGAGGAGATTCAAAATCAGATGGTTCTACTGGCCAAGTCGGCCGAACAAAAGCAGTGCTTTATCGACAATTTTGCTCATGAATTGCGTACTCCCCTAACGACGATTTATGGATATGCGGAATATATTCAAAAGGCCGCTATTACGGAAGATGAGCGGCTGTCAGCAGCCAGCTATATAATGTCGGAAAGCCGCCGGCTTCAGAATATGGCCTATCGTTTATTAGATCTGGCTATGTTGCGTAACGATGAGGTTACATTTACCGAGGTCAAGGTTCCGGAGCTTTTTCACCGTACGGCGGAAGAACTGCAGCAGAAGGCGGCGGAAAAGCAGGTGCAGCTGGAATATGACTGTCAGCTTGACAGCCTGACGGGCGACTGTGAATTATTAAAATGTCTGTTGGTTAATCTAGCCGACAATGGGTTAAAAGCCTGTACTGCCGGCGGTAAGGTAAAGCTGGATGCCGGCTATGAAGATCACAAAAAGGTGGTTACCGTGCAGGACAACGGCCGGGGAATGACCGAGGAACAGATGAGCCATATTACCGAGGCGTTTTATCGGGTGGACAAATCACGCAGCAGTGCTGAGGGTGGGGTCGGTTTGGGGCTGTCCCTGTGTGAACAGATTGCGGTCCGCCACGGTGCTGAGATTTTATTTTCTTCTCGCCCTGATCAGGGCACCACGGTCAAAATAACTTTTACAACTTTCTGATAAGTTGATGACAGTTTGATAATCATACTGCATTATCCTGGCAGTGTGATCGATCACAAAAATTAAAGTTGTAAAGGGGGATTCAAGATGAACTGGAAAACGGTTAACGGCAGCAATTTAAAACAAATCGCCGTCGGCACAGTTGCGATAATTACCATTTGTGCCTTAACTTCCTGTGGCTTGATGCAGGTGGCAAAAGGCGCGATAGTGAACAAAACAGAAATTATTCCAACCACGTATCCATCAACGGTTAGCGATGCCCGACAGTATGGGGTGCCAACGGGTTATGTGAAAACGGCCTATCAGGTAAAACTTGCAGACTCTACCGACAAACCTACGGCCAAGGATATGTCTGCGGAAGAGGCCGCTGAACTGGGGGCGCAAAATCTGTGGCGGCTTTTCGGAGTGAATATGGACGGTAAAACCGTCGAAATGACCTACCGGCCGGCAACTGCAGTTCAACCCCGAGCAGAATGGATGGGCAGCGTTACTTTTGACGAAAACCTTGATTATTGGTTTGTGGTAGATGCCATAACCGGCGAGTATCGCAGCACCCATAAGTCCAAGTATTGGAATGAAAACATCAATACTGGCATGGATAAGGATCTTCTAAATAATCACGAACAATACACGGCTCTGGCCAAAGAAACGGCCGAAAAGTATCAGCTTGTTTCCGGCCAAGTAGTATCTGTAGAATATGGATCACAGGGGGCTACCCGTAATGCCGCCGGTGCCAAAAATGCCGATATTACGATGATGGTCAAGTCCGATAATGGACAGCAGGCTCAGCTTACTTTTTCTCGGTATAATCAGGAATTTCTCTCTGTGGAATATGACAGTTGGTTGAAAGATGCTGAGGAGCTCGAAAAAGAGATAACGAAAGAGGTGCGGAAAAAGGCACAGGAAAGGCCACAGGAAAGTACCGGGGATCCTATTTTAACTATTGATTATAGTTGTTGATAAGATTTAAGAAACAAGAATACCGTTCAGTGCCTAAGGAAAAGCTGTGTTTTGACTGGTTCCTGCCTGTCAAAACACAGCTTTGCTCTTTTTACATAATCAGAAAGTATAAATGGACTTTCTGATTATAAGTAAGGGCAACTAGGGCTTTCGCCTGCGCCAAAGGCTTAGCGTAAGCCAAGTTTTCTTTACAAATTTTACAAATATTTTCCGGCGTTTTCTTTCCAAGTAATTATTCAGCATGTTTATTGACAATTAACAAACGAAATACTAAAATGTTTATTATAACATCAACGATATGCTGCGACGTTGCGGTTGTCTTTTGGTAAAAGGCAAAGATACAGTCCTCAGAAAGGATGAGATATTTGGCTAATCGAGAAGAATTTAAACCGGCGGATTTAGCTTTTGACCTGAAACAAAGATTAATGGACGTCGAGAGCAATAAACCTCAAAATCAAAAAATAGTACTTGAAATGAGTATGGATATTGCGAATGGGCAGCTGTTTCAACTAGAGGAAGCCAGTCTTATTGCGCTTCGGGAAATTGCTGAACAGTTTCAAAAGGGCAAAGTGGGAAAATGATTTTATTTTGGTTAAGAATAATGGGCTTTATCGTTAAATTCGCGCTATAAATTAACCAAAAGCAGGGGGCTTTAAAGCTAGAGTCTAATAAATGGACTTTATGCAACAAAATTACAATTGGAAGGTGTTGCTAGTATGAAAAAAATGGAAAGATTTTGGGAGTCCTCCTTGGAGGAAATGAAAAGAGGCTATTGGGAGGACATGGCTGGCTATGGTTGTCTGCTCTGCGGGCACAGCCTGGAAAAGGGAATAATCTATCAGGAGGATGGAGTTCTCTATGAAGCGGAGAAATATATGCAAGTTCATATCCAAAAAAAGCACAATTCAGTATTTGATTATTTACTCGGTTTAGATAAAAAAATGACCGGCCTTTCGGAACATCAAAAAGAGCTGCTGCAGCTTTTTTACCAGGGCAAAAGTAATGCTGAGATTCAAAATGAAATGGGAATTGGCAGCAGTTCCACCATCCGTCACCACCGTTTTGTTTTAAAGGAAAAAGCGCGGCAGGCCCGGGTGTTCTTGGTGCTAATGGAGCTATTAAAGGAAATGGACAAGAGCAAACCAAGTTCCTCAGATTCCGCCACTACTCAAAACCCTGCTCCCGTGGTAGTTGGCAGTTTTCGGCTTACCCTGGAAGAAGTAGACAAGATTTTGAAACGGTGTTTTCCAGAGGGAACGGATGGCCAATTAAAGACTTTTGACTTAAAACTAAAGAGTAGATTGGTTGTTCTGCGGGAGATTGCCAAAAGGTTTGGGGCCCAGCGGATCTACCATGAAAAAGAAGTTAACGAAATCCTGAAGACGGTTTATGCGGATTACGTTACGCTTAGAAGGCAAATGATTGAGTATGGATTTATGGACCGAAAGCCGGATGGCAGTGAGTATTGGTTAAAAGAAACGGATGGGGATGATAAAGAGGATATGGAACGTAAAAAAGAATTAAAACAGCTTTATAAAGAAATGAAAAGCGAAGGTGGGGTTTATCAGATCCGAAACACCATCAACCAGAAGGTATTGGTGGTTAGTACCCCTAATCTAAAAACCATCAACGGAAGACGTTTGCAGTTGGCCGATGGAAGTCATCAAAACAAACAACTGCAGGAAGAAGTCAAGCAATATGGAGCAGAGGCTTTTGTTTTTGAAGTATTAGAGGTTTTGGAGGAAAAAGAGGAAGGTATCTTTGATAAGGCGGAAGAGTTAAAAAAGCTGGAGAAAAAATGGCTGGAAAAGCTGCAGCCGTATGAGGAACGCGGCTATAACAAGTGGGCATAGTAAACTCGTCCAGCTTCACGGAACATCGAGGTTTCAGATGGAGACTTAACTCCACCTGAAGTTTGAACAATGTAACCCCCACTTAATGTGAAGTGGGGGTCTTTTGAACTCAGATCAACTTAGCCACGGAATACCACAAAGGCGATAACCAGGGTGCCCAGTGCAAAACGGTACCAGGCAAAAGGGCGGAAATCCTTGGTTTGGACATAGCGTAGCAGAAAACCGATGCTCAGCAGCCCGATGACCGCGGAAACCAGCATTCCCACCAGGAAGTTGGTATCGACCATAGCGGGATTGGCCAGTATTTCAGGGAACTTGATTAATCCCGCCCCCAGGATAATTGGAGTGGAAAGCAGGAAGGAAAAACGAGCGGCATCTTCCCGGGTTAATCCCAATAGTAGACCGGTGGTCATAGTAATTCCGGAACGGGAAACACCCGGGATAATGGCCAGCGCCTGTGATAGACCAATCAGCAAGCTGGTTTTTAGACTGATGTCACCGATTCCAACCACCTTGCGACCCCGACGGTCAGCCCAATATAGAATAATTCCCATGATAATCAACATGAACGCAATCAAGAGCGGAGTTCGGAAAATCGTTTCCGCTTTGCTTTCCAATATAAATCCAATACCGGCCCCGGGAATCGTCGCGGCGACCAGATACCAGAATAAACGTCCGTCCCGGGTGGAGATCCCCTTAACCCCGGCCGTTAACAAAGTCCACCAATCTTTCCAAAAGTAGATGACCACTGCGATTAGAGTGCCAATATGCAGCCCGATATCGAAGGTCAGGCCGGGATCGATCCAGCCGAATAGCCAGGGAACCAGGACTAAGTGAGCTGAACTGGATATAGGCAGGAATTCTCCTAATCCCTGCACCAGACCAAGGATAACCGCTTCCAGTAAATGCATAAAACGTCCCTCCTAATATAACCCTCTCTTTAATCTAATACTTTTTAATCTATATTTTTTCTTGATTTTTCATCTCTTCTGCAAATTTTACAGGATTTAAAAATAGCTTACAGTATTTAAAACTAGCCGTATGAATATGTGCTCCTAAACTTTTTATAACCGGCTTAAGGATTACGAATCCGTAACAATAACTTACACCCCCCGCCAAGATAACTTTATGACGTTAAAAGATCACAGATCTGCGCTATCCCCGAACCCCCTGCATTATCCTTGGCAGTTGTCAAAAAGCCTGCACCACCTCGGCAACCGCCATCTTTTTTGTCTTTTTTAATGGACCTATCACCGATAGTACTGTTATTACGCTGATGAAGATGGCGATTCCAATCAATTGCCCTAAAGGAAAATGCCATAGAACATGAAACGACACCAGCCAAGAATTGATCAGGAACCTTTGCAGAACCACCCCCAGAAAACAGCCGATCACACTGCCGGTCAGACTGTAGGTGGCAGACTCCGCCAGAACCATTCGGCAGAGTTGTCGCCAGGACATGCCAATCGCCCTCATTAACCCCAGATATCTGGTTTTGGCCACAACGCTGGTACTCATAGTATTAAAAATATTAATGATGCTAATCAAAGCAATGACTGCTAGGAAACCATAGATGAAGACGGCCATGGTTATAAAGGCTTGATTAACTTCCGCATTTCTCTGACGAGCATCTAAGAAGGTAATGTCTTCACTTAACAAGCTTTTAATACCCTGCACGGTTTTCTCCTGATTTTGGCCACTAATTTGTAGGTCCAGGCAATCATACGCGTTTTGGCCGGTGATTTCGGTGAATAGTTTTTCCGAGGTAATAAACGTGGCCAGGTTAAACTCTGAGTCGTTGAAAGGTACGGACCTTAGTACACCAACGACGGTAAATTCTTTGGTCCCGTCGCGCGTTTCCAGGTAGACTTTATCAC
This sequence comes from Syntrophomonadaceae bacterium, assembly GCA_012519455.1. Lineage (GTDB taxonomy): Bacteria > Bacillota > Ch66 > Ch66 > Ch109 > JAAYQE01. The sequence continues at coordinate 5,047 of JAAYQE010000156.1, read as the reverse complement.
CCACCTGCCAGTTAGCTGTTTCCGTGGAAGCATTATTTCTTTGATTCAGAGCTACGGCAATGATACCCTGGTTCTGATTGAGCTGCTCTTCCGTGAATACTCCGTCGATTAAATCGGACCTGGCCCATTTCATCTGCTGCTTATCGTAGGAAATCAGCCAGGAACGCTCCAGTGGAACCAATAGACCGTTCTCCTTGGTCTCGATCCTGTTTATGCTTTCTTTATAACTATCCGTTAACTTATCAGCCTCGAAGGTGGCCTCAACATGGGCAAACATTCTTCCATATACTCGGTCTACTCCCTCCACGTTTCCCAACCTGGCAGATAAATCACTAGGAAGACCCTGGGCTGAGGTCAGAGACAGATCCGGCGTGTATGGTTTAGTGGTTTTCAGACCGGTATACAAAAAATCGACGAAAACCTGAAAACCCATAAACAAGATAATGCTTATCGCGATGGAACTGGCCATTAACCAGAACGTTCTCCTGGTTTGCCAGGCGTTGTTAATCCCCATGGCAATTTCAACCTTGAACCTTCGCATCAACCAGCCCGGTTTTTTCTGGTCCGGCGTCTTGATTTCATTGCTGCCGGTGACGGCGTTTATTGGAGAAACCCGGGCCGCCTTCCGGGCCGGCAAAAAGGAAGCGATTAGAACAGTCAGAAAACCAATACCAATACCGGCACTTATGCCCACCAGGCTGAAATTTAACAAAGGAATCGTCCCAAACAGACTATGGTTATAATACTTGAGTATCGCACAACAAATAAGGGTCATCACCATCCCGGCTAAAACCCCGATCGGGATGGCTCTTAGGGTAATTGCCAGCCCTTCCCTTCGGACCAGCTTTTTGATCTGGGTTTGAGAGGTACCGATGCACCTTAGCATCCCGAACTGACGGACCCTTTCCATAACCGATATGTTAAAAGTATTATAAATCATGAGTACCCCGGCGATCAGGACCAGCGCGAATAAAACAGCGCCAACTTTATAAAAGTCAAGGACGGCATTATGGTCGCTTTGTCCCATTAGCGCCAGCAAGTGGTTGTTGCGGTCGATTCGGTCCTCTGTAATACCCAAATCGGCCTTGATTTCCTGTTCCGCTTTCCTAATATTTACCCCGTTTTTGAATTCAATCAGAAAGATACTTTTTTCGGCTCGCTGTAAATCATGGGTACCGTTAACCGAGAGGAACACCCCGGGAATCCCTTGCGCTTTCATAACACCCAGGTCGCGATAGAGCCCGCTGACCCGGAATTCTTTTTCCAGTCCGTCAGGAAAAGAAAGCTGGACGTGATCTCCAATCACCAGGTTTAGTTGCCGGCTTTGGGCCGCCCATTGTTCCAGCATGATTTCATTGCGGTCAGTAGGATAATGGCCTTGAATCAGCTCAACATTCAAATTGCCAGCAAATTGTTGATCCAGGGCGCCCAACTCACAGGTAACCCCATTCAATCGGGCGGACCCCAACGTCCTCCAGGTGCCAGAATTTTGGACATCAATGCGGCTATTAATGGTCTGGGTCTCCTGCTCAGAAGCATCTAGTACGGCGATGTGATAATTCCCATAGTCATGAATCACCTGAATCTTTTCGAATTGGAAAAATACGTCCAGCATCGAAAAAACACCGGTAATCAGGGCCACCGAGATGGCGACGCTAATGATAACCAGCCGGGTTTTCTTGCGATGAGCGGCCAGATATTTGGGCACAAGTGCTAGATAGTGGTTCATTTTATTGCCCCCCCAGTTCACGGACGAGGCCGTCTTCCACCTGGAATACCCGGTCAGCCAATGTAGCGTAATTCTGATTGTGGGTAATCATCAGCAGGGTTTGGTTAAACCGCTCCACCGACAGCCGCAATAAATTCATAACCTCTCGGCTGTTTTTACTATCCAGATTTCCGGTGGGTTCGTCCGCTAGAATCATGGTGGGTCTGGTGGCCAGAGCGCGGCCAATGGCCACGCGTTGCTGTTGTCCGCCGGACAACTGCCCGGGTAAATGGTGTTTTCTATCCGTCAATCCCAGAATATCCAGCAGTTCATCGATAAAGCGGCCATCCGGTTTTTTATAATCCAGCAACAGGGGCAGGACCATGTTTTCTTCCACATTCAGCTCGGGAACTAGATTATAGGCCTGAAAAATGAAGCCGATACTACGTCGGCGAAAAACCGCCAATTCCTCTTCCAGCAAGGTATAGATATCCATACCATCAATGATTACCCGGCCAGCGGTTGGGGTATCCAGTCCGCCAATCAAATGCAAAAGGGTGCTTTTTCCGGCCCCTGATTGCCCTACAATAGAGACGAATTCTCCTCGAGAAACCGAAAAAGAAGCCTCTTTCAAGGCCTCCACCTTGGTTTCTCCTGATCCATAGGTTTTGGACAATTGATCAATTCTCAGGATTTCCATGCTTCCACCTCACGTATACTATCTTTCTTGTAGATAAGATAGCACCCCAATCTTACCCGTAGATGAATTTTGACTTACAATTTTGTAAGCTTGGGCAGATGAACGGTGAAGAGCGTACCTTGTTCCGCACTACTTTCAACGCTCAGGAAGCCGCCATGCAATTCGATAATGGATTTGGTCAAGGTAAGCCCGATGCCGGTGCCTTGCTTGTTCTGCGAGAAGCGACTGCGGTAAAATCTTTTAAAGATGTGGTTGAGATCATCTGGATGAATACCGGGGCCGTTGTCCCAGACAGTGATGTTGACGAATAACGGGGTTTCTTCAACCCGGATTTGAATCCGGTCACTAGGGTCGGTATGTTCCACCGCATTCTTCACCAGGTTGCTCAAGGCCTCCAACATCCATTGTCTATCGCAGGGATAGGCTACGTGACCCTCAGCCAGGATTTCCAAACGTTTTTGCTCTACCAAAAGTCTGGTTTCAAAGCTCGCGGCGATCTGCCGGAGAATCTCGTTGATTACAACTGGACTCAGGTTTAGTTCTATCATGCCCGCATCCAACCGGGCCAATTTGAGAAGATTGGTGGTCAGGGTCTGAATGCGTTCCAATTCTCGGTCGCTTTTGTTTAGAAAGTTTACGACGTTTTCATTCCCGCATTGTTCACCCTGCATAATCTCGTTATACATCATCAAGGCGGACAAAGGGGTCTTGAGTTGATGGGAGATATTGGTTAAGGTGTCTTTGAGAAACCGCCGGCTTTGCCTTTCTTTCTCGAGGTGGGTTTGCAGGGTCGCGGTTACCATATTGATGGAGGTGGCTAGTTTCGCTAAATCTCCTTCATCATGGCTGTCAAGCCGGGTCAATGTCCCTCCGTTAATGATGTTTTCTACATCTCGGGTGTAGCCGGCTACTTGCCGATATAGCTTCCTTAAAAAGTAATAGATAATGAAAACAATGGTCAAGGTCAGGAGAGTGAAAAACACCAGGAAGGCGGTCCAGCTGCCCCAGTAGAGCTGATCTACCTCCGGCACCAACTGCAAGGCCACGGTATCTTTATACCCCGATTTTTCAAGCAGAGCCTGCCCAGCATCGTGATGGTTTGGTGATTTAGTCGCGGTAAAGGCGGAGGCAATTTCCGAATCCAATTCTGCCTGCTCCTGAATCAAGTACCCGGCGATCTGGTAATCATGTCTTATGAGCTGATTTTTGTATTGAGTAGCCGTCAGATAAGTGATTATATTCAGGATGATGAAGCCACATAGGAAAACTGCACCTAATAATAAAAATAACCTTTTTACCTCTCGATTGGCGAAGATTCCCATAACTACTCCCCTACTCAATATTCCATTTATATCCCATCCCCCGGACCGTAATTAAGAACATCGGCTGTTTGGGGGTGTCTTCAATTTTGTCACGTAATCGGCTGATATAGACCGCCAGGGTATTGTCATCGATGAAACAATCCCGATCCCACAGTCTTTGCCGGATCTGCTCCTTGGATAAAAGCAACCGAGGATTTTGCATGAAAAGGCATAAGAGCCGGTATTCAGCCGACGTCAGCTCAAGATCGACGCCGTTTTTAACTACCCGGCCTTCTAAAAGGTTCACGGTAATCCCATTGGAGCTCAATTCGCTAATTTGTCGGGGCTTCGAAGCAGACCTTCTTAATACGGCCTGGATCCGCGATACCAGTTCATTAAGTTTAAAGGGTTTAGCCACGTAATCATCTCCGCCAAGATCCAGACCCATTACTACATTGAACTCTTCATCGGAGGCGGTTAGAAAGATAATCGGAACGCTGGAAATCTGTCGGATCGCCTTGCACAATTCAAAGCCGCTGCCATCGGGAAGCATCAGATCTAATAGGACTAGATCAAGGCTTTCCTGCGTGAAGGATTTTCTAGCCTCCGTTATGGTTCGGGCTACAATGACCTCGAAACCGTGCTTTTTAAGTGAAAAACTCAAACCATCAATAAGACTTAAATCGTCTTCTACCAGCAGTATTTTGCACATATATGATCCCATCCCAAGAATGTATTGATTGCCGTTAGTATATAACAAAAGAGAATGGCAAGGAAAGAGTCCGCCACCAGAGATACAATTGTGGCCATAAACGATGCTTCCTCCGTCCTAAAATATGCCAATGATCTATATATCTTCTTTTCAAAGGTTACCGTTCAATAATTACTGTTCGGGTCGAATCATCCCAGCCGACCTTTTCTCCTTCAAACGTGTTGGCTGGTAATTGATCCAGATTCAATTCAATGCTGCCGGTTAACAAATTATAATAACCTTTCAATTTTTTTGTTTTTCTCCGCCCACCGGTCATCAAATCGGCAAATTTATCAATGCTCTTGCCTGGCTCTGGTACTAGAGGTACAATAAAATTGTTGGTTTGGTTTGTCGGGAAACCGTGGGAAAGACAAGAAAGAAGGTGAATATTGTGTTTGTTGTTCAAGCTTTTTCGATACCGATAATTGGCGCGTTAATCGGTTGGATGACCAATGTATTAGCTATTCGCCTTCTTTTTCATCCGCGAAGGCCATATCGGCTTCCTTGGACCCAGTATGAAATCCAGGGTTTGTTACCCAAACGCCGTATGGAACTGGCTCGGGATATTGGCCAGGTGGTGGAAAGAG
>JAAYQE010000155.1 GCA_012519455.1 Syntrophomonadaceae bacterium | reverse complement strand
GCAAATTATTGAAAAAAGTAGTTATGTTCCAGCCCCCAGGGCCATGGTGAGTGGAAGCGTTAACGGTACTTGACCCGGCTGTACTAGTTTGAGTAAGGGACCGAGGATCTAGCGTCAAAGTGACCTCTTCCGTGAGAACTCCACCCGAAACCGCAAGGTCAAAGCGCTCCAGATGGTTAAAATCAATCGTAGTGGTACCCGGTGTAATGGTTTCCCCTCCTGATCCAGCAAACGATACGGTCCATTGATCAGAACCTGGTGCTGCGGGTGGTGTAAATGTTAACTCTAAATCAACCTCATTACCCGCGCTATCTTTAACCTTTACCGAAGTTGCCGCAGCCGGAGGGGCTGCTGGATCTAAATTACCAAATAGATTGACGTTATCGCGATCAAAACGAAATTCTAAGCTGTGCGCCCTCCCGAGGGAATCAAAAACGGTTTTCGTCATGGATTTTGGTAAGACCTTTTGGTCTAACGATAGATCAATATTCCCCGTGAGCGTGGTTTTTTCCGTTGCTTTCGGCGCGGAAATTTGATAATCACCCGTTATCTTAATTGGCACCGGATCCGAAGTACTATTAATTAATCCGGTCTCTAGATCCGCCATATAACCCATTACCAATTGCCCGTTACTCATATTGTAATAATTTCCGGTCGGATCAAAATCAAACGTTCCCGCGCGGGTATAATATCTATTTAGACCATCACCGGTAATGAAATATCCATCGCCTTGAATACACAAATCAGTAGTTTTACCGGTAGACTGAGGACTACTGGAGGTATGGATCACATCCGCTGAAGCAACTTGCATGCCCAAGCCTACCTGCATAGGGTTTATCCCTCCTCGATTATCTCGAGGCGCGGCTGCTCCCTGCATTTGCTGATACATAGTATCTTTAAAAGTCACCCGGCTGCGTTTAAAACCAACCGTGTTCACATTGGCAATATTAGCGCCGATTACATCCAGGCGGAGTTGATGGTTACGTAGACCGGCCACCCCCGCAAACATTGAACGCATCATAATTATTTGACCTCCTTCATAAGCCGGTGTCGGTCGTTTCGCTTGTTCCACGACCAAGGGCCTCCTCTACGAGGTCCAGCCCCATTTTCACCTTTGCTCGTTGATTATCCGGCTAAGCTTAAACGATCACTGCACTATCAATATTCGTAAAAACATTTTCTTTAAGACTCGATTCATCTACCGCCGTAATTACCGTTCGATTGCGTACACTGACTACCAGCGCTAATTGGTCTAATAGGACTAGAGAATCACGAGCCCCTTTCTCAGCTACTTTCTCAATCCCTTTTTCTAATCGTTTTAGATCCTCTCCGCTTAAACTAATATTACGGGAGGCTAACCGCTGCTGCGCATGATTAGAGAACTTAAGGGAAGGTCTTAATTGTTCACTAAGTATGTTTTGGAAAGAACCCGCCGGTAAAGTCCGGGAATCAGTACCGGAGCCTTTATGCCTACGCTTATTTTGATGGGGTTGAATCGGTTGCATTGGTTTTGGATACACAATACGATTATCCATCTTACTCATCCCCTTCAACCGTTACCGGCCGAATTTTAGTAATCATCTCCATGGAAATTTCATTTTCCCCCACCAACAATTTAGGGGTTCCGGCGTGCATATGGATCGCTGTTACCGTCCCGGTTCTAGTTTCCGTTTCCACCGCATATTCGATTTCGCGCCCAATGAGACCTACCGCATATCCAAGATTCGTCCCTTGGGCCATTAATTCTCCCATAGACTTCATTGCGGCTAAATTATCTTCCAAGTTTTTATTCATATACTGCATTTGCTCTAAAGAACTGAACTGAGCCATTTGGGCAATAAAATCCTGATCTTTTACTGGTTCTAGAGGGTTTTGGCAGCGTAATTGGGTTAATAATATTTTCAAAAAAGCATCTTTTCCCAATTCATCTTTGGCGGCTATGCGCTCGGTATCCTGGCTATTATTACTTGTAACCCCTGAGGTCCCCGCGGTCAATCCATAAATACTACTGGTATACACTGATCCTCACCTCCTTCAGGTCAGGCCAAATAATCAAAACTACTCCCCTCTTCCCATCGGGTAATAACCGCAGTTTCGTATTGCTCTGCTTCCGTCAAACCAGATTCGGGATTCCATCCTCGGTAAGGATAATGGTTTTCAGCGTCTTTTTGGTTTTGATAAAAATAAGCATCATGGGCATCGCCTTGTTGGTCGGTGGAACCGTTATCTACGGAAACCTCCAGACGGTCTAACTGTAGGCCCTGCTCTCCCAGCGATTGTTTTAGTTGAGGAAGACTAGCTTCTATAATATGTTTAACCTGCAAGCTTTCGGCAATAAAACGGGCCGAGATCAGACCATTTTCCAAGGCAATATGCAGTTTTAGTTTCCCCAGCGAATCCGGCTTTAACTGGATTTCCATTTCGGGATATCCGGCTTTTACAGCGATCCGAGCTTTTTGTACGATCTGCTGGAAAAGATCTCCCGGCCGGGGTATCTCTTGACTATCTGCCGTTTTGGCTCCGTCGATCCAACTTCCGCCCGCAAACTCCGTCCGTGGGGTTAAGGGAATTTCGCCTCTGGGCAAAGGATCTCCCTCACCCTTAAGATTAAACGCTAACTGTTCTTTAAACGCAGCCCCTTTCTCCCCTGCATCCTCGGCTATGGAAACTAATGGCTCGGTTGGCTCGGTTCCCCAATCGACTTCCTCGGTCTTCCCGGGTGCTTCCATCCTCGAGATCCCGTAGTGGAATTTAATTGCCTCCAAAAGTTTAGTGGTTCCGATTAACCTATCGGTATTCTGTTGCTTTTGGTCAGTAACCTGAAACCCCTTAACCTTAGGAATCGCTTCGGATCCGGGCTTAGCGGAAGCGGTATCGGTTGAATCAAGCAGAACTTTAACCAATTCAGGGTACGCAGCCTTGTTTTTCCCGAAAAATGAATCTTGCGTCTTGGCTTTAGACAGAACCACCGCTAACTTTTCCGCTAATGCAGCATGCGACGGCGTCTCATCTGGAAACGTCGTTAATTGTTCCAGGAATGAAATCAGGGCCGGGTTTTCTCCCTGCGGTCTAATATTAAACGCTAACTGTTCTTTAAACGCAGCCCCTTTCTCCCCTGCATCCTCGGCTATAGGAACTAATGGCTCGGTTGGCTCGGTTCCCCAATCGACTCCCTCGATCCTTCCCGATGCTTCCATCCTCGAGATCCCGTAGAGGAGTTTAATTGCCTCCAAAAGTTTAGTGGTTCCGATTAACCTATCGGTATTCTGTTGCTTTTGGTCAGTAACCTGAAACCCCTTAACCTTAGGAATCGCT
>JAAYQE010000154.1 GCA_012519455.1 Syntrophomonadaceae bacterium | reverse complement strand
TAGAGGTTATTACTGAACGCCTACTGGTCGGGCGTCAGCCTGAAACCATGGAATGGCGTATACTAGCGAAGTTGGGAATTAGAACTGTAGTACAACTAGAGGAAGCAGAACTGCCCCCGGACAAAAACTTGCAGCTTATTAAACAGGCTGTGGAGGCAGAAGGCCTGCGTTGGGTACTTATTTACCGGGAGGAAGACTATCTAAACCGCATCGCCAAAGAAGTGCAGCGTGATGACAATCCCTGTTATATCGTAGCGGAGCCATTTATTCAAAACGCGGTGGTTATTGAGCTTAAGTCCCGCCGTATATAAAGCCAACACGTCTACCTTCCTTTGGCTATCTCTTCTTTTATATTTTCAGCATAGCCCTGGAGTATTGACTGTAGTTGCAGTATCGGGTTCTGGGTTTTCCAACTCTTTTCTTCGGTCAAGACCGCAATGATCACAGCCAGGCGAAACCAGTAAACCAGGTAACGGTATACAGGCATAAAGAAAATAATCCACCATATTTTCCTTAATTCCTTCTGGTATTCCGGGGCCGAGCCTTTATAGGCAATATGGAAGGTACAGCTCTCCAGGATGACGTAGCAAATATACATGCCCATCATGACCAACAAAATCGTAGGCAAGGGGTAGCCCAGTAAATATAAGAAAGGAAGCAAAAAAGTCCAGGCCAGACGTAAAAAGGCTAGGGTGTGATCGGAAATCAAGATCCGCCCCACAAAATCGGACAAGGCCCCGAAAATACCGGGTACCCGCTCATAATACAAACCGGTAACTTCCATCTCCCCCCGTTGCCAGCGCAAGCGCTGGGAATAGAGGCGGCTTAAGTTTTCAATCGGTTCCACATAGGCTATAGCCTCAGGAATAAAACCAATCCGGCCTTGGCTTGCTTCAATCGCGCGCCGGATAATAAAAGTAAGGTCCGTATCTTCAGAAACGGTGCGGGTCTGGTATAGAAAGGTCTGGAGAATTATCTCCCGCCGAAAGACGGAAAAAGCACCGGAAAGGGTGAAGATAGAATTTTTTAAATCCTGGTAACGCCGGCCAATGTCAAAAGCAACGATATATTCAATAACTTCACAGTAGTTTATTATGTCCATAAAGCTGCTGCCCTGGCCCAGTTTTTTATCCACCCGGATTGAACCGGTAGCTGCCGCCAAGCTAGGATCGTTTTCAAAGACCTTGACCACATTAAGTATAGCCTCCGGATCTAAGCAGGTATCTGCATCCACATTGATCAAGTAGCTGCCTTGGCTAGAATACAAGCCGGCGTTAAGGGCCATAGATTTTCCGGCCCGTTCCAGGGAACTCCAGGTTACGGAGATTTCCGGGTTCCGGTATTGAAAACGCTGGAAAAGATCAAAACTCTCATCTTCACTACCGTTATTTACACAGATGATTTGGATACATTCCTTAGGGTAAGCCTGTTGGGCAATAGAATCCAGACAAAAACCCAGGGTATCAGCTGAATTGTATACGGGGATTATTACGGTTACATAGGGGAAGAAGGACAGTTCTTCCTTTTTCTCTACGCTCCTCTTCTGGTTGCTGAGAAAATTGATGAAGTAAACCATGGCTGTAGAAACATCCACCAGCAAAGGCACCATTAACCATATGCCCCAGAACAGCCCAAAGGCCAGTATTCTCTCCAGCCATATTTCAAGCATTTTTTACATTCCTCCGAATCTTCTCCAAAGACGGCCGGGTTATTAATTGCCAATAGAGGCCTACCGCCAGCAGGAAGAAAAGCAGGCGGCCAAACAGGGTATGCGCTATATAGCTCATATTTCTACCCCCACTATGGATGATGACAATTACCAGCAAAAGCCGAGCAAGGTTGATTAAATAAATTCCCAAAGCTCCACTCAAGGCCACCAAAATTCTTTTACGCAGCCGGTATACGGGGTAAAAAACAATTAAGGAAAAAATAATGCAAATCTCAATTAAACCTGAATTTTCAATATCTATGGTTAGCGTGGTCCAACTAGAATCTATTTTAATAAGCACCAGGAGAGTACCCGGGGAACCGTCATAGATATGCGTAACAATACCTAGTTGATGCAAAATATGGTGCAGGATGAGACTGGAAAACCGTTCCACACCATACTCCACCAGCGAAGCATGAAAAAACAGCACGAGCACACAGCAAAGACCCACGGCCGCCCAAATATAATAGAGTACCCAGAGCCGGTGATGATAAAGAAAAAGGGTAATGGCTAACCATAACAAAAAAACTAAGGCGATAGTGGAGCGGCTTTTCGATGCGCCAGGGAAAGGGTCCCACTGTATATCCCCTTGATCAGGAAGGCGGTCACTCCGTCCGCTAATATCAGCTAGGTAAAAACGCAGGTACTGAGCAGGGTAAGCTTCTAAGTCCTTCATGGGAATCGCGAATTCCACGTGGGAAGTACTGGCACCGGTTCCTTCACCCCATTGTCCTTCATATTTCCCTTTAAGTTCACCCTCCATTGTATACAGGTAGACAGTTACCTCTCCTCGCGGTAAACCTTGCGGCTGGTAGAAAATCTGCGCATATTTGTCTACCTGGTCGGTATATTTTCCATTATTATTAAGATCAAAAAAAAGACAGCACTCCATTCTGCGGCTCTTAGGTTCCGGGGGATAGCGCTCCAGCATAAAGTAAAGCTTTTCCTCGTTTTTATTAGTGGCCCAGGAAATCATTTTGAAGTCATTGCCGCTTCGCCCATCACCGGCAGGATCGGAGATAGAAGTTCGCCCGCGCCAATCGCCAAACTGTCCATCCAACACCAGCTTGGGCACCAGCCAGCTTCCCGGAGGAAAGAGCCATAGGACCAAGATGATGATCACGAGGCCTCCAAGCAGCTTTAGCCGATTATTCACTCCCGACCACCTGCTTTTCTAGGCCAGACTAAAGCGGCCATTACGAAGAAAATCGTAAACAGGCTCAGGTATAGTCCCCAGGTGAATATCGCTGTTTTTTCAATCCTTATTTCCAGGCGGTGTTTTCCGGCGGGCAAATGCAGCTTGATCAGGTTTTCGTAGTTATCCGCTTCTAGGCTATTCCCGTCCAGTTTTACGACCAAACCATCAATAAACGAAATAGGT
>JAAYQE010000021.1 GCA_012519455.1 Syntrophomonadaceae bacterium | reverse complement strand
GTTCGGCCACCCCTTGAACCAACAAAGCCAAACGTCGTGGAGTGCCGTAAATCATGATTTCCGTAAACTCTATTCTTTCCTCGCTTAAGGTCTCTTGAGCCAGATTTTTTAGCTGAACCAAAGCTGATTCCATAAAACGCGCCGGTATCTCTTCGGTTCCAATTTCCAGCAACAGGTTTCGGGGCATTGTTTTTTTACCTCCTCAACAATATATATCAGGATTTTTCCAAACATTACCGGTTATAAAGCTGGCAACCCCAGTTCCTGCCGCAGCACCAAGTCTTTAAGCAAAGGATAACCAAGACGTTCCCGTTGTTCTACATAAGCCTGGGCACAAATCCGCGCTAAATTACGGACGCGAGCAATAAAACCGGTGCGTTCCGTAACGCTAATGGCTCCTCGAGCATCCAGAAGATTAAAAGTATGTGAACACTTCAAGACATAGTCATAAGCAGGCTGTACCAGGCCTTTTTCTACGACCCGTAAGGCTTCTTTCTCATACATATCGAACCAGGTGAATAAAGCTTCCGTATCCGCTACGGTAAAATTATAGTGTGAATAATCTACTTCGCTCTGATGGTGTACATCGCCATAGGTGATTCCTTCCACCCACTCAATATCAAATACACTATCTTTTTTCTGGATAAACATGGCCAAACGCTCAATACCATAAGTAATTTCCGCACAAACCGGACGACAATCAATCCCACCGCACTGTTGGAAATAAGTGAACTGCGTAACCTCCATGCCGTCCAACCAGACCTCCCACCCCAGACCCCAAGCTCCCAAAGTAGGGGATTCCCAGTTATCTTCCACAAATCGAATATCATGTTCGAGCGGATCAATCCCCATCCGGCGCAGGCTATCTAGATACAAATCCAGAACGTTCATAGGGGATGGTTTTAATATAACCTGATACTGATAGTAGTGCTGTAATCGGTTGGGGTTTTCACCATAACGCCCATCAGTAGGTCGCCGTGATGGTTCTACGTAAGCTACCTTCCAGGGTTCCGGTCCCAAAACCCGTAGGGCCGTGGCTGGATTCATCGTTCCTGCCCCTTTTTCCAAATCATAGGGCTGCTGAATAATACAACCCTGCTCCCCCCAGAATTGGTTCAAAGCCAGGATCAGATCCTGAAAGTTCATTCATCTTCGCGCTTCACCGGATAGGGAACCAGGTGATAAAAGCGCTTCCCTCCTTTTATACCGTATATGTGAATTGACAATAAAGAGAAAAAATAACAAACCTCCGGTCCACGCAGTCTCCTGCAGGGACGGGAGGTTATTCCCGCGGTTCCACCCTGATTGGTCCTTATCGGACCCTCCTTCATTCAGCAAGTTTTACTCACAGTAAACAACCGGTCCGGTTACCGCGTTTTTCTGCTTTCCTCTTGCAGCTCCGAAGCGCCTTCCCCGTATTGAGTCTACCGGTTTACACCTTCCCCGGCTCTCTGCTTAGTCCTCAAACACCGGTACTCCTCTTCCTCAATGCTAAGATTTTTCTTCAACTTTAGCAAAACCGGTCCTAATTGTCAATCAATCTCTATATTCTGCTCCTCAATCGTACCATCGGGACGTTCGATCTCTAACGTGCAGTTGGTAGCTAAAGCTGTCAGAGTCCCTGCTACCCCTAAAATCGCCAATGGAGGCAACGCCACCATTCCTACTACCCCTAAAGCCCCAACGTTAACCGGGATTTCCACCAGTACCCGTTCTCCTTTTTTTAATCGGATACGATTTACATTCCCTTTGCGGATAATACCCTTGATCTGCCCCCAAAACCGCTTCCCGCCATCTTCAATTTTTTCATCCAAACGAAACTGACGATCCTCAAGAATTACTAAAGCCTGAACGACATCGCCATTGGCTTGTTCCAATGCTTCTTTAGCTTCCCGATAACTAACGCCCAGGCGCTGACGAATCAAATCCACCTTATCCAGATTAATCCGGCCTTCCTCCATGGTTATTCCCCCTTTCTGGACTTCCTTACTTCTTATTTTACACTATTTAGGGAAGGTTATCCCCCAGATCACGGACTAATTTGCCAGAGGAAATGCCTTGTTCCAGATAATACTCAAGAAAAGCGGGTAAAATTCGCTTCAATTCCTGACGGTTGCTTTTCGTAACTTTAAGCCGATAAAACTGCTGTACTGGCATTCCTAGCCAGTATTGCATTATCTTCAGGGTTCCCAGAGAGAGGGGTAAAAAACCCGCTTCCGGCGCTTGAACACAAACCGGACAAACCACACCCCCTAAACCAAGGCTAAACCAGACCCGCCCTTTAGCTGGCGTCAGGGGCTTTTGACAATACCCACATTGATTTAGATCCGGACGATAACCGGCCAGGTTGGCTAGTTTTAATTCAAACAGATGACTAAGCACCCGGTAATCATCAGTCATCTTAGGGTTATCGGGTAACGAGTCAAGTACCTGTAAAAAGTTAATAAACAAAGCATAAAGCGCCGGATTAGCTTCCCTTTCCGGTAAAATCCGTTCCAATAAATCAGCCCAATATAAAGCATTAGTTAATTTATCCAGATCCTCGCGAAAATAGAAACTGCGACGAATATCACAACCGGTGATAATATCTAAGTTTCTTCCCGTATGCAACATCAAATCATTCCAGGTGAAGGCTTGAATCCCTCCCCGGAGACGACTTTTAGGCTTTCGGGCTCCCCGGGCAACGGCTTTGATCTTACCGTAATCCAACGAAAATAAGGTAACTAACTGATCCGCTTCGCGAAAATCCCGATTACGCAGGACCACGGCCTCTGTTTTATAGAAACCCACCTTTATCGGGCCTCCCTTCGAGCCCGCCATTCTTGTACCAGAGCTACTCCGGCACTAGTTCCGAGCCGTGTCGCTCCGACCTCTAGTAAGGCTAAGGCCGCTTCCAGAGTACGGATCCCGCCAGAAGCCTTTATTCCCATATCTGTTCCGATGGCCTCACGCATACACCGAACCGCTTCCACCGTAGCTCCACCCGGACCAAACCCGGTCGAAGTCTTAACCAAGTCAGCTCCCGCGTCCCGGGCCAGATGGCAAGCCCGAATTATTTCTGCCCGATTAAGTAAAGCAGTTTCTAGGATTACTTTGACTAACGTTTTACCCCTGGCCTCTGGGGCTCCAAAGGAACGCGCCGTCCGAACTACGGTTTGAATATCCTCCCGTACCAAGTCATCTTCCATGCTTTTAAGGGCCCCCAAATTGATCACCATATCAACTTCATCCGCCCCATCCTCGATCGCTTGAGTCGTTTCCAGGGCCTTAATACGACTCGTATTTCCCCCTAACGGAAAGCCCACGACTGTACAAACCCGCACCGGACTTTTCTTTAAAAACTCTGCGGCTCGGGCTACCCAGATTGGAAGAACACAAATCCCCACAAAATTATACTGCAACGCCTCACGACAAAGGTCTTCTATCTGAGCTGAAGTTGCTTCTGGTCTTAAAAGGGTATGCTCTATTTTAGCGGGCAACCAACTGCTCTCCATCCGCTATCAAACCTCTTTTCCCACGATCCACTATCCACTATTGACGCAGATCATAGCCCAAGCTACTTAAAGCCACCGGATTATTGCGCCAATCCTTTTTCACCTTAACCCATAGATCTAAATACACCTGATTTCCCAACAAATTCTGGATATCTTCCCGAGCCAGCTTGCCTACCTCTTTAAGCATTTTCCCTTGTTTACCAATCAAGATCCCTTTCTGCGTGTCACGTTCCACATAAATAACTGCCCGTAGGTAAACCAGGTCATTACTACGTACCTTTACCTCTTCAGCCTCCACGGCAACCGAGTGTGGTATTTCCTCGCGGGTCAAAAGCAGCACCTTTTCCCGAATCAATTCTGCCATAATCATATATTCAGGCTGATCGCTAATCATGTCGGTAGGATAATAATAAGGCCCTTCCGGAAGATAATCAAAAATTACTTGACTCAAACGATCTAAATTATCCCGCTTAACAGCGGAAACCGGGACGATTTCCGCAAATTGACCTTTACTTTTGTAGATTTCGATAACTTTCAGTAACTCAGGCCGCGAAACTAAATCGATTTTATTAATTATCAAAAAAACCGGCGTAGTTACTTTCGTTAATTGATCAAGAATATACTGTTCTCCGCCTCCAAATTCCACAGCCGCATCTACTACGTATAGGATAAGATCTACTTCCTTTAGGGTCCGGCGGGCAACTTCTACCATAAACTCCCCTAGGCGGTGCCTGGGCTTATGCATGCCCGGCGTATCGATAAACACCACTTGACCGTGTTCAGTAGTAAAAATACCCCGAATTTGGTTACGGGTCGTTTGCGGTTTATCAGAAATGATGGCAATTTTATGCCCAATTAGACTATTAATTAAGGTAGATTTACCGACATTTGGTCGGCCGATGATACTGGCAAAACCGGATCGGATACTCAATTTTCTCCCCTCAATCTAGTAAAAATAAATGGGGTAAAAGTTGCTCTACGGTAAAACGACTTACACCCTTAGGATTAACAAAAAGCACTGGCATTTGCGGCGCAAATTCGGCCAAAACCTGACGGCAAGCCCCACAGGGACTGGTTACCTGCTCCGAATCCGTCACGACAACCATAACGGTAAAACTTTTCTCCCCGTGCGCTAGGGCATGATATATACTACACCGTTCAGCACAGATCGTTAGAGAATATGAACTATTTTCAATATTACATCCGGTATAGATTTGACCCGATCCCGTCAGGACCGCGGCCCCTACTCGGATACCGGAGTAGGGGGCATAAACGCTGGCTAAAGCCGTCCAAGCCGCCTCTAACAGCCGGTTTTCCTCCGGACGGTTAAATAAATTGAGGTCCAATCTGTTCACCTTCCTACTTATCTTTAGCGTGCGCCCTGGAGGCCATC
Source organism: Syntrophomonadaceae bacterium (assembly GCA_012519455.1). Classification (GTDB taxonomy): domain Bacteria; phylum Bacillota; class Ch66; order Ch66; family Ch109; genus JAAYQE01. The sequence continues at coordinate 9,901 of JAAYQE010000021.1, read as the reverse complement.
CCTTTTATTCTACTCGCACTCCTGAAGGAACGATCTCAATCCAGGTCTGGCCGGGCGTTAGAGGAATTTCATTTCCCTGGGTATCTCGATAAACGGTTTTTTGTTCCTGAACCGATCGGGACCAGGTAGCCTCTAGCCTATATCCCTGCGTATAAATATGGGCCAGCCCTGATCCGGTTATCCCTAATTCTAACCTTCCCACTCGATCTAAAACCTTACTGGATACGATCTGGACGATAACATTGGAAGCTACTAAAGGTTGACTGCTTTCCGCATCTAGGTGTGGCTTACCGGCTACGTGTCGCGTATAAACTAACTTCTCCGGATCGTAAACATAACTAACCTTTTGGTTTGCGCTAAAGTCAATCGCTAATGAAGGTCCCGGCGTATCACCAGTAGGGCCACTTCCCGGACCGTAAAATCCCCCACCCGAAAGCGGTCCGATTGCTGTAGACGAGGCTTTAGTTAAAACTTTACCAAAATATTCGTAACTAGAATACATATTATAAGGAGCCTTCTTTTGCGTACTACGCCAAAAAGTTGCCGACTTTTTCAGGGCATCAATACTAGTTATTTTTTGCTGCTTAATAAGCTGTAAGGCCGCCGGACTACCTCCGCAATGGACCGGTACGGCTGTATATTCCTGAGCAATATCTAGGAAATAGGGCCGAATGCTGCGGATAGGCCCGATCTTACCGGGTTGGGCATGATAATAAATAGCCATTAAACGCGTGAGCCCTCCCTCAATCGGCGCCTCGTAAATTATATCCGCTTCCAACAAACCGGATTGGGGACTACCTTTACTCGTATTATCAATTAGCACGGCTATCGGGCCGTGGTCGAACAAATTAGCGGCAACGGTACCGCAAAGGGGACAATAATTTTGGTATTCTCCTTCACCGGGCCGGAAAACCTCCGGTGTCGTCGTTTCTACGCTAGGAGGAGGAGACGACTTAATTACTGAAATACCATACTGCGATAACCAATAACCACCCACGCCGATCCCAAACCTAACCAGGCAAACTATTAGACATTGCAGTAAAAAACGCTTTGATTTTCTTTTCATCTAATCGCCCCGATTCCTTATTATTAAGTTATCCGGTACTAGAGAAGGTTAACCCGATACGATTAACTTCCACAGGTGTGGTCCCAATACCAATAATCCTACTAACACTGCATTCGCCGCTGTAACTAGTACCGCTCCGGCCGCAATGTTTTTAGCATTTTTCGCTAAAGGATGGTATTCCCGAGTAACCAGGTCCACCGTACACTCAATCGCCGTATTGATCATCTCGGCCACGATTACGAAAGCAATGGCAAAAAACAAAGCTACCCACTCCCAGGTCCTCAGCTTTAAGACGGCCCCCAGAAGCAACACCAATAAGGCAATTACTCCGTGGATCCGCAGATTGGGCTGGGTACTCCATCCATAACCAATACCACGTAAGGCAAAATTAACACTTTTTCGCCACCGTCGCCAACCCATTTTATCAAACCTCATTCCCCAGTCGTGTAAGCTGTGGCCACTGGCCAAAAATCACTTCCTGCATTTGCTCCATTTCGGCTTCTTCTTCCGGCCTTTGGTGATCATAACCTAAAAGATGCAGCAGTCCATGTACGGTCAAAAAAGCTACCTCCCGTTCTAAAGAATGACCGTATTCTTCACTCTGCCGGCTAGCCGTTTCTAGGGAAATAACGATATCCCCCAATATTTTCACCGCGCTTAGATCTTCAAACGCGGGTTCCTCTTCTCGGCTTTCCTCCAGACTAAACGAAAGGACATCCGTAGGTGCATCTACGCCCCGGTAATCCCGGTTCAAATTCTGGATGGTAACATCATCCACCAGAGTCAGACTTACTTCGGTTTCCCAAGGCAGTTGCCTCTCCTTCAAGATCTGATCCACCATTTCTTTCAGTAATGGTTCCAACCCGTGAGGGAGCGGGCAGGAGCTTTGTTGATTCACTAGCAGAGACAACTTTGCCCCGCCTCCTTTCTAGTTCTTTAGCATCTGGATACTCAATCCGGCTGTGATGCATACCGGTTAAGACCCGTAAAAAAGCTCCAGTAATCAGATTAACTTCCTTAAAAGTTAAATCACATTCTTCTAATTGACCATCATTTAGCCGATCCTTAATGATGCGGCGCACCAGACCTTCTACCCGGCCGGGAGTCGGTTTTTGTAAAGATCGAACTGCGGCTTCTATAGAATCAGCCAGCATTACCAGGGCCGCTTCTTTAGTTTGGGGTTTAGGTGCATCGTAACGATAGGTAGACTCTAACACCGAATCATACGGGTCATTTTCTAACGCCTTTTGGTAAAAATAGGCTACCAAGCTATTGCCGTGATGTTGATTAATGATATCAATAACCACTTCTGGAAGTCGATGCTGCCGCGCCAATTCTACTCCGTCTTTAGTATGCGAAGTAATAATTAAGGCACTAAGACTGGGGGCAATCTTTTCGTGGGGATTATCGCCGGTTAACTGATTTTCAATAAAAAAATACGGCCTTTTCAGTTTACCGATATCATGAAAATAAGCCCCGACCCTAACTAATAAGGGTTGCGCCCCTACTACTTCGGCCGCGGCCTCGCCCAGACTGCCGACAATCAGACTATGGTGGTAAGTACCTGGAGTCTCCAGCAGTAATCGTTTAAGCAAGGGATGATTAGGATTTGCTAATTCCAATAACCGAACCGAACTAGTAATCCCAAAAATCGTTTCTAAATAAGGAAGTGCCCCGATCGCCAGTATCCCGGATAAAAGTCCGTTCAATAAACCATAGAAGGTTCCCCATAATATCGTAGCCATCGTAGACTCATACGCAATTAAACCCATGGTCAAAATCACCAGCACATTTACAGCACCAACCAAGATTCCCCCTTTAGCTAGATCCCATCCTTGATTAACTTGGGAAGCACTATAAACGCCAACCAAACCTCCGATTAAGGCTACAATCACAAAAGCTACATTCTCACTGCCTACAATAACCCCGATAAAAATACTCATAATAATGGTACCGAGTACCCCGATGCGACTATCAATCAAAATAGAAATAAGCATCGTTCCGGCTGCCATCGGGATTAAATAGCCAACCGTAGACGAAATCTCCGGTCGATTACTAAATTCAATCGCGACCACTCCCCGCGCAACGGCTAAACTGATTAAAAAGATCAAACCCAGCAACAACAATAAGCGTTCATTACGAAATACCTCGGCGTGGTATTGCCGCAGAAAAATAAGACCAATACCCATTAAAATCAGCACAAGTAGAGCCAAGCCACTTAAGATAACCCAACCGGATTTGGTTCGTAATAGCCCTAATTGGCGTAGTGTTTCTAATTGTTCTTGAGTCACCGGGTCCCCTTTACGGACAATCACTTGTCCCTGTTTGACGGTTTTCTGTACCGGGAGAATCTTATTTTCAGCTTCCTCAACCAGGCGCTGGGTAGCTTCTTGATTAAGAATCAGGGTAGGCCGCAGCGCATTTTGTAGTACAACGGTAATCAGTTGCTTGTATTCGGACCGTAATTTTAAACGACTCACCTCAACCCCCGCTTGTTCCCAAGCCGCGGCCATATCTTCCTCTTTGAGCGGGCGAGCCATTAGTACTTCGATTAACCGTTCTGTTTCTCCGCTTAATTGACTAATAGTATCTACATCCGAATACAGAATTGTCTTTAAAACCGGCTCTGTAAGCACCTCTTGATAGTCCGGATAAGCGGTTAACTCGGTAGCCATCAAACTTTTCAAACTTGCCAGGCGTGTGTTTTCATCAACATCCGTCAGCAAACGTAAATCATTTATTCTTTGATAGAAGATACGAATCTCCTGCTGGGCAGCATGTAAAGCGTTGGCATCCTCCTGGTAAACCTTTTGTACGGAAGCTGCAGCCTGTTGTTTTAATTCTGCCGTTCGGTTTTCATCTACCAATACCGCTCCCCGCGGGGCCATAATATCGAAAGGGCTTATCTGACCTGGCTTTAAATCTACCTCTTCTGGATTATAATTGGCAAACAAAAGGAGAGTGGTAATTAGCGAAAAAACCACTCCTAATAAGATGCGTTTTGTGGTGGTACTTTTAACCGCCATAATTAATGATGACCAGCCGGTCTGTAACAGCCCCTTGAAACTTTTTAGGGCTGACATTCTATCTTCACCCCTAGCTTCGGGTTTCGTTTTCTTTGGTTTCCTCCCAATCTTCGTAGGCATGGATAATTTTCTGTACCAGTTGATGCCGTACCGTATCCTGGGCCGTTAAATACTGAAAGAAAATACCGTCTACCCCTTGTAAAATAGTTTGCACCTCAATTAACCCGGAATAGTTACCCCGGGGTAAATCAACCTGCGTTATATCTCCGGTGATCACCGCCTTAGAGCCAAAACCTAAACGGGTTAAAAACATCTTCATCTGTTCCGGGGTAGTATTTTGCGCCTCATCCAAAATAATAAAAGCATCGTTTAAAGTTCGACCCCGCATATAAGCTAAAGGGGCTACTTCAATAATCCCCTTCTGCATATGCCGTTGCGCAATCTCTAGTCCTAATATATCGTACAGGCCATCATATAAAGGGCGCAGATAGGGATCCACCTTATCTTGCAAATCCCCAGGTAAAAAGCCCAGTTTTTCGCCAGCCTCCACTGCCGGCCGAACGAGTATAATCCGGCCTACCATCTTTTTACGCAAAGCTTCAACCGCCATAACTACGGCTAGATAAGTCTTACCCGTTCCCGCTGGACCAATGGCAAAAACAATGTCATTCTGCCGTATGGCCTGGATATAACGCTGCTGACCGAGGGTCTTAGGTTTAATCGGCTTACCCCGGGAAGTAGTAAGTACTACCTCTCCCAAGGTACCTGCAGCATTTTCAGATTGCCCGGCTCGAACCAAGCCTAGCGCGTAGTTTACCTCTGTAATACCAATTTCATTACCGGCTCGCACCAAGGCCAAAAGATGCTGCAATACGGAGGCTGCTTCCTCTACTGCCTCGGAACCCCCAGTAATAATAATCGCGCCTCCCCGGGTGGTTATACGCGCGGAACAATTCTTTTGTAGAAAACGTAGATTCTCATCTTGTTTTCCAAAAAGCTCAACTGCCTCTAAGCTGTCATTTATAGTTATCCTTGTTTCCGTTCCACCATTTACTCCCAGAAAGGTCAACCTCCTGCTCCCAAAAAATTTAATATTTATTTACCGCTTCCGTGAATAATCTAACATTACTTATCCGATTTATTATAACGTATCCCAAACTATTAGTCACGTCCAATTACCTGGGGGTAAAGTATTGATCCTGGACAATATCTTCTAGAGCTTCTCTTCGCACCCGAACCCTAACCTGACGTTCATCCTCTACCGGAATCGTTTCAATCTTTTCTTGTAACGTTATCGACCCCGGTTGTTTTTGCTGCTCCACTTGCCGCAAAGCCCTTTCCGTAGCCGTTTGAATCGCTTTTACCTGGCCTAATTCTACTACCTGTTTTAATACCTCATAATAAGTAGTCCGTTTTAACTGAAGTCTAGGGAGGGTTATCTCCCTTTTTTGACCTACCGGGAAAGTCCACTCCCTTTCAACTTGCTCCTGGCGGTAACTAACGTAGGGAATCGCCCGCGGTCCCCAAAGGGTAACCTGCTTATTTCCCCAAGTTACCTGAATTTGCTGTACTTTGGCCCCACTTTCCTTTTCTTCTTCTTCAATTAAGTAAGCATCACCATATCCTTCATACCAGACGCGAGCCCGTACCCAACCCCGGGCATGGACATACTGCGGTGTATTTTCTAGGGCCGGAGGTGGCGTAACTCCCGGTAGTTGGGTTTCGTTCGAGTAAGGCATTACCACCCCAGAAATCAAGCATTGACCAATTTTTACGGTGTCCCCAGGTTTTACTCGAGGTTCCCCCGCGATTACGATTATATCCTCGATTAAGCCATCCCGCCGGGCAATTAAGTTCGCCGGTTGTTTTTCATTTTCCACCTCTGGAGGGAGCACTTTCTCCACTACTTCGATTACCGCAATCGTGCCTCGAGTATAAATACTAATAAAGGAGACCTGTGGAAAATCCTCTTTTAGTTGTCTTTCCAGTAAATCCAGATCAATACGCGCGCGCCAAACTCCGGGTCGTAAACCATGCTGTGCAGCGGCCTCCAGTATAGCCTGGTTCTCAAGGGTTTCTACCCCGATTACGTTTACCACCCAAATAAAAGAAGCTAAAAAATATAGAGTAACTAAAAAAAGGATACTGCCAATAACGAGCATAATCCGACGCTGCATCTTGGCCAAAAAAAAAGGTAAGCCATAACGCTTACGTATCTTAACTCGACACCGGGTCCGTCGCGCAATGTAACGCAAACCAAAAAACCCGCTGATTCTAACCCGAGCTAACATTTTATTTGCGTCGATACGCCGGATTTCCCAAAGTAAAATACCGCGGGTAATGGCCATATTAATAAAGGGTTCCAACGCTTCGCCCTGTATCTCAATTTCCAGATAACCGGTTAAATAAGACCACCACTGGGAAAATAACACCCTTACCCACTCCTTTGCCTAACTCGTCCTATAACCCAAAAGAAATCGTTTCAATCAAACCCTCAATCATTAATTCATCAACCCGTATGCTGCGCACCAAAAGATTTTGGCCCGTTAACACCAAAGGCCAGCGATTAGTATTGATAACCGTTTTGGTGGCGCTAAATTCGATTAAACCTCGATGATTTTCAATGATCAATTGAATATTTCCGATCAGGGTGATTTTAGGCAGATCTAGCGTTAAATCTGGGGGGAGATCTAGTAAGTGGGTCAAACTTTGCCACTTATCTTTAGAAGTATTTTCCGACATAGCAATACCTCCCTTCCTTACGAATTTATTCCAATCCGGTCCATCGTATGACAGGGTCAAAATAAGACAAAAAAAGAGCAAGAGTTTAAACCAGTTGCTCGTAATTTGATAATAATTATTTTTTTACTTTTCGATAAATTTCGGGTGGTACCGGATAGCTAATGCTTTAAAGCTTTGTTAGTGTATTGATTTCTTCTTGAAACGACCTCCCATTACCTCATGCACCCCGGTTATGGTAAGGAAGGCTTCTTCATCAATTTCATTTATTATTTCTTTTAGTTTGGCTACCTCTAAAGATTGATTTTGATTCATCTAGACCTTCTAGTGGTTTATCTTTATCCACGGCACACGGCATTAATATGGAATTGTCGTTAGCTTTTTTATTCTAGCTTAACATTGAACAAATAATTTATCGTACGGTTTGAATTTAGACATCATATTCTGGTAAACTTATATTATTCATTATATAAGCCTTCTTTAAACTTATCGTAAACCACTATTCCTAAACTATATAAACAGAGTGAATTTCTGATCTTTAGCTTGCTTAAAAAATTATTTTATCGGGAGACGTCATGGATCTTACAGGTATTTTTGTGTCTTCTTTTATTGTAGGTTTTTCCGGAGCAATGATGCCAGGCCCACTACTGACCGTAACCATTAGCGAGGCTGCCCGGCGTGGTTTTCTCGCTGGCCCCTTGATTGTCCTCGGCCACGCCTTACTGGAAATAGGACTTGTGTTAGCCCTGGCTGGAGGTCTTTCTGCTTATATGACCAATACCAGCGTTTCCCAGGCCATAGCCCTTTTAGGGGGCGGATTTCTGATATACCTGGGTTACACCATGACTAGGGATGCCGCCACCGGGCGGGTATCACTCTTTCTACCCAACAACGAGCCTCCCCCGCCGGATAATCCATCGATAGGGATAGACAATCAGGAAATCGGTCATCCTATTGGAGTTGGGAAAACCGATCCAGCTAACCAGAAGAATGGTAAGGTTAGTAACACTATTGGTATCTACCTTGGTCCAGTGCTGTCCGGATTGTTCATTAGCCTTGCTAACCCCTTCGTTATACTCTGGTGGGCCACCGTTGGCCTTGGTTACATCAATTTATCTTTAAGGTTCGGCAACTCCGGTCTAGGTGCCTTTTATTCTGGACATATCTTGGCTGATCTGGTTTGGTACTGCCTGGTTGCAGCCGTTGTGGCCGGTAGTCGTAGATTTTTAAACGACCGCGTCTATCGAGGCATTTTAATTCTCTGCGGTTTATTTCTTATCGGTTTAGGAGGCTATTTCTTTTATACGGGTGTAGTGTGACTATTAGCCACCCATTTGCAGATTGAATCCCATAGAGAAATAGCTTACAAAATTTCCTAAAAACCCATTTCTTCATTAACTACCAATACTCTTATATCACTAAGGCGGGGCTTTCGTTCCAGGATTACCGTTATCGTACAAATACGGCCTGGAGAATTGCAGTCCATACAAAAACCAGTTTTAGCACAGGGCACATCAATATTAAGTCTTTTCGCCGCCAAGGGAGCCGCATAGGCCTTAATTCTTTTTATCCCTTCATCAACCCCATCAACCAGCTTATTACGGCCTACCACTAGGATTACTTTTTTCGGGCCAAAAATCATAGCCGCTACTCTATTTCCGTTACCATCAACATTGATTATGTTTCCGGATAAGGTTAAGGCATTTGCACTGGCCAGAAAAAGATCAGAAGTAAGCTGCCGCATCATTACCTTAATTTTTTCTTCCAAGTTTATTAAACCTGGGTTATTGTGGTCATGTAGTACCTTGCCCATTGCCGCCAATTGGTCCTGTATTCCCAGGTCCGCCACGGTCCGGGAACCACCAAAACCGATGGTCTCGGCTTCCGCCGCCTCTTTTAAAATGTAGTCAATGGCCGCTTCTTTATTGGCGCAATAAAGAGCAGTAAATCGATTTTTCTCCAGCGCTTTCACCGCAGCCTGGCATCTTTGCTCATAATTCCAATTGCGTAATTCCTCAGTAAAACCCACATTATCCCTCCTAGCTAAGGGTTTTATTTAAAATGATAGCATAAAAACTCAGTGTTTTCTTTTATTTTAAAGCATATCAGATATAATCTGGCGATTGCTCGGCGTCCTAGCGGCCAGGCACCTTTTGGGAGGAACTGGCAAGCCTGAGAAGGCGGCCGGTTCCGACCCCGAGCATAAAATTGTATAATTAATAGAAAGCTGAGGTGCAAAAGGTAAGGATATAAGATTGGAGGAAAAGAAGGAACTTTCTAGATACAAGCGATTTAGTTAGGTTATGCTTAGGTCGGAAGAGGTGGAAATATATGGAAACAAAAACAGCAACGATAACAGAAAAAGCACCTAAAACTTTACTAATTTTAGATGGATACGGAAATACCGGCTCACTTATAGCTGCTTTATTGCTCCAACAAACCGATATCAAGTTGGTCCTGGCTGGACGAAGCCTGGAAAAGGCTGAAGGTGCGGCAAATCGATTTAACAGTATCTATTCGGGTAAGAGGGTTAAAGGCATTTATGCTGATGCGGCGGATACGGCTAGCTTAAAGCAAGCATTCCAAGGCGTGGATATGGTGATTGTTGCGGCTAGTACGGCTATATACACCCGGGAAGTTGCTTTGGCAGCTTTAGAAACTGGAATAGATTATCTTGATATTCAATATTCCACTAAAAAATTGGCTATCCTTAATTCTCTGGCAGAAAAAATTAATAAAGCTAACTGTTGCTTTATTACGGATGGTGGTTTTCATCCAGGGATTCCGGCCGCTCTGGTGCGTTTCGTGGCTCAGTACTTTGATCGGATGGAAAAGGCGATTGTTGGAAGCGTGATTAAAATAGACTGGGCGAGTCTGAGTATGGCGGAGTCCACTATGAATGAATTTATTGAGGAATTAAGTGACTACAGCGCATTGTTTTTCAAAGAAGGGCATTGGAAAAAGGCAAAAATGATGGGTATGGTTGATTATATCACTATAGATTTTGGCAGAGAATTCAACCGGCAATACTGTGTGCCTATGTTTCTAGAAGAAATGCGCTGCCTACCGG
>JAAYQE010000153.1 GCA_012519455.1 Syntrophomonadaceae bacterium | reverse complement strand
TAATAAACCTTACTGGTGATAGTTACAGAATGACGCACAGGAAAACCATTTTTGGTAATAATTAGGTGTTCAAAATTAATTGCTTAAATTTGTTCAAATTTACTTGACAGTCACACAGGTCTTACGGTGCTTATTCCACATCCAACATTTTGAGGATTTCCGAAGCCATTTGTCCATATTCTGGATTAGCTCGATCACGAGGTCTGGGAATATCAACTTTGATCACCTCTTTAATTCTACCTAAATGAGGTGACATAACCACAATAGAGTCGGCTAAATAAATGGCTTCATCTACACTATGGGTTACAAAGACTATGGTTTTGCGATTTATTTCCCAGATTCGCAGCAATTCCTTTTGTAATAGTATTCTTGTATGCGCATCTAGCGCGCCAAAAGGTTCGTCCATTAACAATACCTGGGGATTATTGGCCAGGGCCCTTGCAATGGCCACCCGCTGTTGCATACCACCGGACAGCTCATAAGGATACGCCCCAGCGAACTCTTTAAGACCAACCAATTGCAGAAATTGTGCGGCAACTGCTAAACGCTCCGGTCTGGGCTGTTTATTAAACTCTAAGCCGAGCGAGATATTATCAACAACGGTTCGCCATGGTAGGAGTGAATATTCTTGAAAAACCATACCGATTTCTCGGGTTGGTTTAGTTATGGGCACCCTCTGAAAACAAGCCGACCCTGAACTCGGAGCCTCAAGCCCGGCTAATATTTTTAACAGGGTTGATTTTCCACAGCCAGAAGGCCCGACAATACAAATAAAATCATTAGGATAAATATTAAGGTTTATATCCTCTAGGGCATGTACCTTTTTTCCCTGCTCCATGGTATAGATCTTACTTAAATGTTGAACTTCTATAATTTCACCCATGTCTGCCTCGCTTATCTATCTGGCTAAACGCTGCCACTTAAATTTTTTGTCTTCCAACAATCTAAATAACCAGTCAAGCAACGCCCCTACCACCCCGATACTAATCATACCGGCAATAACAATATCAGTCCTGGCCACGGTATAGGCATGGGTAATCAGATATCCAATCCCGGACAAACTCCCTGGCAACATCTCGGCGGACACCAGGCACATCCAGGCCACACCTAACCCAATTCGCATACCGTTGACGATGGAAGGAGCGGCTGAGGGAATCAATATTTTTAGAAATATATCAGACTCTCTAGCCCCTAGAACCCTTGCCGAATCAATTAAGGTCTTTCTTACGGCTTGCACCCCGTAAATAGAACTCGTTAACACTGGATAAAAAGCCCCAATGAAGATGATAAAGACCATGGAAATTTTTAAATTGTTGAGATAGATATATAATTCCCCTTGCTCCACCCCAAGAAGCGTGGCAAAACTACTTATACCAAACCAGGCGAGCACCAAAGGAACCCAAGCTAATGGAGGGATTGGCCTAAACAAACCCAAGAAAGTGTTAAACAGCTTGAACATCAGGCCATAATAACCCATCAAAATACCTAGCGGTATAGCTAGACAGACGGCTAAAAAATAGCCTACTAGCACCCTAATTATGCTTACTAAAATGTTATTCAGCAGCGAACCCATACTGATTAAATTATCCAAAGGGTGCAATACCAGTTGAAAAACCTGGTTGGCTGTTGGAAGAATAACCACATTACTAATTTTTGCTGCCATAAAAATCCACAGGAGGACAAATAATATTGGAACAATAAGTGATACCCAAAAACTTTTATAAGTACGATTCATTTTTTCACACCCAATAAAAAAATAAGCGAGGTTCCCGTTAGCTAGAGCGAATAGGAACCTCTTTTTTTGGTTATTGGCTCACTTTTTCAATAAAGCTGAAATCCATTAGAGAGGTCTGAATTTCACTGTATTTCTTTCCTTTGAAATCATTATTAAATTTATTCATTTCATTTAAAATATCGATGTAGGTTGCGATCCCTTCTTTCCATTTGGCAGTGGGATGGGTTGTGTAAATAATATTTGAAACTTTGGCAGCTTCTACCGGTATGCCAATCCATTCAGCAGTGATGGTCGCTGCTTCTTCCTTGTTAGCATTACACCAATCACTGGCTTTATGGGTTACTTCTACAATGGCTTGTGTTACCTCAGGATTGGCATCAATAATCTCTTGGCGGGCCCCTACTACACAGCAGGGAAAATCATGCCAATAACCTTTGGGAGGCAGGTCCCTTAATTCAAAGGCAATCTTGCCAATTCCCTCAGTAACGGCCACTTCCGGGTAAGGGGAAGGCCCTACCCAACCATCCACTTGCTTGCTGGTTAGAGCTGGGTTTAGGTTAGAGGTAGATTTTAAATCAACTAGCAAGACTTCGGCTTGCATGTTGTTTGGGTCTTGGGTAACACTTATATTTGCCTTTTTCAATGCCCCTTCAAAAACAATTTTTGGCCCGCTGGTCGGCGAATGATAACCAATTTTAACTGGCTGCTTGGTTGCCTTGAGATAAGCCACAAAAGTATCCCAATCTTGGATATTGCTATCTTGGGGGACTACCAGTCCCATCCCTTCAGTCTGAATAGGACACAGCACTTTCATGGGTGTCTGCTGGTCGACTCCATGCATGAAAGCCGTGACAGATCCCAGAGCAATATCTATGTGTTTTTGCGCCAATAAAGTGGTAACTTCTGAGCCGCTTTTGGTTACCACTAGGTTTATGTTGGCAAGTGTTTTACCGTTGGAAATCAATTCATATTTTTCTTTGGCAACGACCGGCTTAAGGTAAACTCCCATATCCTTAAATGCTTCACCTTTAGCGGCACTAACTAAGAGAGGAGTTTGGTGATTCGTAAAAATGTAACCCAGATTAATTGTCGGAATGTTTTGCTGGGTAGTCGATGGCACAGTAGTTTCATTAGTTTGTCCACAACCGACTAAAACGAGACAAAGTATGAGGAGTAGACTAACTAGCAGGGTAATTCTTTTCATTACAAAATCTCCATTCCTTAATTTGACAATAGCTAACAACAATCAACCTATGGCCATAGATACGCTATAGGTATTGTATCATAATTTTTGTTATATAATATATAACTTATAGTTATAACAAAAAGCCTCGCCTATTAAGTAATCTTATGCCTAGGTCGGGAAAGGCCTTCGGAGAAAACAGGTTGCCCCCCGATTCGCCTTTGTTGATCATAATTTGAAATTCGGTTCCACCGAGGATTCCAACCAGGTTTTTCGGGTCAGGATTACCGGTTGGGGGCAAGCTAAACCACGGGCATCCACTTCGCGCATATAACGTTACCTTCTTTCTTTAAGTTGGTTAGATAACCCGACAACACGGACGATGGCACATTCGTTAATCGGGCATCCTTTCCCGAAGCAAGATCTCTTGTCCAATCAAGGCAGCTCCCAATGCCCCGGCCAACTGACATTCAGGGGGGACTATCACCGGTACACTCAGTTCCTGCTCTAGATTTTTTCTGATTCCTTCATTACGAGCCACTCCTCCGGTAAAGGTAACCGGGCCATCAACCCCTACTCTTTTCGCCATCGCGGCCACTCGTTTAGCGATTGAACAGTGCAAAGCCGCGACAATAGACGCTTTGTCTACACCCTGAGCAAGAAGACCGATTACTTCTGAATCGGCAAAAACGGTGCACATACTGTTAATAACGAGCGGGGATTCCTCTTCTTTCCCCTCCAGGTTCCTCAGTTCTCCCAATTTGCCCAGTTCCCCGAGTTCGCTGACTTCCAGACCCAGCGTAGCCGCCATGACCTGTAAAAACCGGCCGGTGCCGGCGGCACACTTATCATTCATGATAAAATTCTGGACTTTTCCCTGTCGGTCAATTCTTATAACCTTACTGTCCTGACCGCCAACGTCAATGACCAACTGGGTCCGAGGCTGCAAAAAAGATGCTCCCCGGCCATGACAAGTAATCTCTGTTACTACCTTGTGGGCAAAAGGCAACGAAATCCGACCATAACCGGTACCAACAATATAACCAACCTGATTCTGACTATACCCTTCCCGTTCCAGAATCTCCTGGTAGCTCTCCTGTCCAACCTGACGGGGACTCCAGCCGGTTGGTCTGATCAAATGGCTGATCTTATTTTCAGCCAAAAGCACTACTTTGGTAGAGATAGAACCCACATCTATCCCGACTGTAAGCATGTCTATCATCCCCTACTCCCGCTGTCAACTTACTCAACCATCTCCAGCAAGGCCTCAATTCGAACCTTCAAGCTTTCTAAATCCGCCGAAGAGTAGTCACTCTCTAGGTGCAGGTAAGGCAACCCTTTCTGCTGCACTAGTTGTTCTACTTCATAAGCTTCAATGTTATAAGTATGGCAAGCTTGCCAGGTAAGATCAATAACCGCATCTACTCTAAAATCATGAATCATTCGTTTTAGCAACTCCAACCGGTACGGGTTGGGACTCATGCAGGAACAAGGTATTTGGAGATACTTATGGGCCAGAGCAACAATCGGGTCCGAATATTCGGTACTGGTTTGTAATTCTAAAGTTTTATACCCGGAGCAATTTTCCATAGCGACGACAGCTCCCCCCAGTTCCTCGGTCAGCCGAATTACTTTTTCGGTGCCTAGACCGATCGGACAGCCGGTCAGCAAAATCCGTGGTTTAACGGGCGCCTGATCGAGTTGGGCAACCACTAGTCTTGCTCTCAAATCCTGGAGCATCTGGATTGTTTCTGCTATATCGCTACTAAAAGATCTTGACCAGGAAACAGTCAGCAGACTCAGTCCACTTAAAGGTGGTGGATCAACTTGGTTTAAATCACTGATCGCTTTGATTAACGATCGTTCCTGATTGACTGTCTCAATGGCTTGCCAGTTACTTCCCTTAAATTTAAAAAATCTTCTATTGGGCTTCTTGGCACTGATAGATTCCCTCCCGAAAATCAAATGCATTGAACCACTACGGATCAATATAAAGGATATTCGATTTACTCACAAACAATCCTTCATATTATACATAACGATTAGTTATAGTTATGTTCTCAAAATGATGCATTTTCTAATAACTCTTTATTTAGCCTTCCCATGCTTCCCAGTTCCTCCCAAAGGGTGCCTGGCACCACCCGAAGTATGTCGAATAATAACGAAGGAAAACCTTCCGGCTGTCTGTTGACTTTAATTTCGTCTATTAGTTTTGGGTATAGGCCAGGGTTAGGGGTTGATGCTTTAAGAAGGAGCATTAGCCGCCGGTGAAAATGCTCCCGTATTTATTGATCCTGGCAAACGATTTCGGTAGCAAAGTAAAAGGAGGAAACGAGTTGGACAACAACTTGTTTCCTCCTTCTATTTGATCCTCAAACTGATTAATCAATGTTAAATACTTGAAGATTAGGTTCTTTAGCGGTGTTATTGCTTTTTCTTATTCTTATAAGCGGTGATAAAAATTACCGCAAACACCATAAGCATCACTGATGCCCCTGCGTTACCTCTTGTAACCACGGTATGAATAGCCGCAACTATTGTTCCTAGGCTAAATAATAGGGCTAAGAATTTCAATGTTGTTTCACTATTCACGGGCTCCCCCCACTTGCATCAATTATCTATTTGTTAACCGTGAGATATACTCCTCTAAATCTTCTTTTCTTTTAGCGACCAATTGATAAACCAGCATCCCTTCCCGTTCGGCAATACCAGCCACTACCACAATTTCCATGATACCTAACTCAGTGACCTTCCATATTATACGAACCGATTTCTTATCCACATAAATACTCCGGTATCCCGAAAGAGGTCGATTAACTTGATTTTCTAGTTCCTTGCCAAACAAAGCCGGTGCTTGAGCTATTTTTTGTAACGCCTTGATTACTTTAATCTGACGGCCCTTATCCAGGCTAAAAAAATCTTCCGCTGCGGCGGGAAAAAATTTAATATTGTCTGGCAGGTAGTTAGTTGTCCAGTTCAACATCCGGAGCTCCCTCCAAGTCTTGAGCGGTTATCCCTGTTTTCGATACTACCTCTTCCAGTGATAACAAGGGTTTTTCATTCTTTTCCGTTTCAATAACCCGGGATAATAATTCCAACTTGATTTGCAATTCTGAGACCTCGTGCACTTTCAGCCATAGTTCCTCGAAATTCTTATAGCTTAAGATAGTTGCCTTAGGCTCGGATCCAGAGAACATCATTAAAAAAGGCAATTCATCCAGCTTCGGCTCAACCACACTTCGCCATTTTCGCTGGACATCGCTGACACTGATTATTTGATTACTAGAGAAAAGCGGTTTTTCCACAGACTGACCTCCCCCCATAAAATAAAACCTCCAGTCTATACTATACCTAATCCGTATTGTTATACGCTCAATTCCCGTATATATTATCGCATAAACTAACGTACGTAGCAATGCTATTACTTATTGATATTTATTGGCTATATTGTGCTTATTCTACATGCAGCATTTTGAGGATTTCCAAATCCATTTGTCCATATTTTGGATTAGCTCGATCACGAGGTAGCCGGATGCCCGTTAACGATGATAGCACCGTCTGGCCTGATCTGAATATGTACAGTTTTTAATGGTTACCCATGAGCAGGGAATAGGAATTTTAGATATAATATGTATAAGCTATTTTATATGTCTGGACACAATGTATTCTAAAAACGATAGTAAGTAGGGTGAACGATGACACTTCAACAATTAAGATACATTATAAAAATAGTTGAATGCGGTTCAATTACCGAAGCCGCAAAGCAGCTCTTTATCTCACAGCCAAGCCTTTCAAATGCTGTCAAAGAACTTGAAACCGAACTGGGCATAGAAATATTTCACCGAACAACAAAAGGTGTATCATTATCCATCGACGGTTCGGAATTTCTTTCTTATGCGCGACAGGTTATAGAGCAGACTGAACTTCTGGAACAGCGTTATCTGGGTAAAAAGCCCTCAAAAAAGCTATGTTCCGTTTCAACTCAACATTACGCTTTCGCTGTCAACGCCTTTGTGAATCTCCTCAAAGCATTGGATGTAGATGAGTATGAATTTACGCTTCGCGAAACGAGAACCTATGAAATCATTGAAGATGTAAAGAATCTTCGCAGCGAGCTTGGCATAATATATTTAAGTAATTTTAATGAAAAAGTACTTAATAAGCTTTTGAAGGAAAATCACTTGATCTTTAACCCTCTTTTTGAAGCTGACCCACATGTTTTTATCAGTTCGGTTCATCCGCTTGCCAAGAAAAAATTGGTCACTCTCGAAGATTTAGATGATTTTCCATTCCTGGCCTTTGAGCAAGGTGAATATAACTCATTCTATTTCTCAGAGGAGATCTTGAGTACTGCTCCACATAAGAAAACCATCTACGTCAGTGACCGCGCAACGCTTTTCAATCTGCTGATAGGGCTGAATGGATATACCATTTGCACAGGTGTTCTAAATAGCGATCTAAACGGCGACAACATTATTTCCGTGCCGCTGGAGACGGAAGAAAGAATGCTTGTGGGTTGGATAACCAATGAGAAGGCCTATCTGAGTGCGATCGCATCTGATTATATTGCTGAGTTAAAGCGATTGATTTCTGAATACGGTTATGCTGTATTATCATAATCCCGCCCAAAAAGGCTTTTTCGTTATGCCGCTAGCAGGGTACTTATGGCCGCATAGATTTTTTGCGCAATATATGGGTTGTTCATCGTATACAAGTGTATTCCATCTACATCCTGTGCCATAAGATCGACAATTTGATCAACAGCATAAGCAATTCCTGCATCACGCATGGCTACAGGATTATTTTCATATCTTTCCATCATGGTTACAAATTTTTTGGGAAGCTTTACGCCGCACAGCGATACCATTCTTTCAATTTGCTTTTTATTTACCACCGGCATAATTCCCGCTTCAATCGGTACATTTATTCCTGCAATGCAGGCTCGTTCCCGAAATGAATAAAAATAGCTGTTGTCAAAAAACATCTGGGTGATAAGCTGGTCTGTCCCGGCATCCACCTTGGTTTTAAGATTGCGTATATCGTCAACCAGGCTGGAGCACTCATTATGTCCCTCCGGATAACAGGCGGCGATGATATTAAAGTCACCGTTTTCCTTGATGAACGAAACCAGATCGCTGGCATACCGAAAATCCTGTTTGGGCGCCAAGGCAGGATTCACATCGCCGCGCAGCGCCAGAATGTTTTCAACTCCTGCTTGCTTAAAGCCTTCAAGCATATTCAGCACTTCACTTTTCGTGAGATTAATGCACGAAAGATGGGCAACGCTCTCAATACCGTAATTGTTTTTGATAGCTGAAGCAATTTCCAGGGTTGCGGTGTTGGTTTCACTTCCGCCGGCACCATAAGTTACGCTGATGAAGTCCGGTTTTAAGCCTTGCAATTCGTCAAGCGTATTGTAAATGGTATCAATCGAGGCTGTTCGCCGGGGAGGAAATATTTCAAGCGATAGTACTGTTTTATTTTTAAAGATTTCTGATGTTTTCATAGCTACAAACTCCTTCAGACTTCTTGGGTGGCATCAACCAGATTTTCCAGGCTCGTAACCGTTTCCGAGTTTCCTCTCGTTTTGAGTCCGCAGTCGGGATTCACCCAGATGTAAAGTCCCTACTCTCGGGTAACCGATTATTGCTGTTTTCATGATATCTCTCACCTTCCAACTATAGTGCCAATAATATACCATGAGATTTCAACCATAGTGTAATATTTGATTTATATGCCTTACCATAGTTATAAACTATAGAAGTTATATTATCATCTTGCTTTGGGTTCTGTTATTTGAGTCTTGTACCTACTATTGCAATTTCCTCCTTAAATAAAACAGCCCACCAACCGATAATAATTCGCTGGCGGGCGAATGAATTCACTATTACCAGTTTTCGGCCCGCGACCACCTCGGTCACCTAGGGAAGAAGTGTCACCTGGCTAGTTCCAAGATGTTCAAACGCAAAATTATAGTTTAATTTAATTTTCCATACGATACTCTAAATACCCGTTCTGACAGGGATTTCCCTTAGCAATAAACATGATTTTATCCTCTGGAACCATGATATACGAGGCTATGGTCTCGGAGTGGAACTGTGGAGGCTTAGTCTCGTCAACATGCCGACAGATGGAATACGGGTGGTTCTCATGATCCGCCAGGATGGACATCATCGTTGCTGGCGTTATTTTCCCATAATGGTCATTCATCAATCTCTTGATGGTCTCAATTCGTTCTAAACTATCTGGGATGAGGACATTAACCAGGTCTATTGGTTTAAATCTATCCGTCAAATAATGATTAGAATGGATTAACATTTCTCGGTTTGATGATAGGAGCTGATAATCGTCTTGGGTGCTTTCTATCCCGATCATTTCTTTTTCGGCAGAAGCTAAGTGATAATAGCCCAGACCACGAGCTGTATTCCGCAGGATCCCCATCGCCTCTCCCAGGGTCCTTTGTCGCATCACCTTAGGTAAATAACAACCGACGGGGAGATTTAAGAGGCAATTTTCTGCGACAACCCAAGTACCGTTGGCACACATTCCAAAACCACTTGAACTTAGGGTATACTCCACAATCCCCCATAAAACCAAGGATAGCTGGGTTACCCCATCCGAATGCACTATTTTCAAAAGATCCATTGGGGAACCGGGAAACCAGTCAATATTCTGGCCCAACAAAGTTTTTCCGCTAGCGGTGGCTGCTCCAGTAGCTGCAAACGAAGTACAAAGGCCGGCAATTTGTTTATAATAAGCCCCTAAGTCAAAACCACACTTAAGGGCAAAAACTTCTTCAAAAGTGAGGCCGGCCCCTTCGGCCTGTCCCCTTAACAATTCCACTAATTCTGGATCGAAATCCTTTACCTTAGGCAAAAACAACAGGGCCTTCTCGATAATCTGGTCTTTTGTGGTGCTGTGGGCGTAAGCTAACCCACCAAAGGTCATCTCCATTGCTTGCCGGATATTTTCCCGGCAACCCTCGCCCGACTGTAGCCCGATCTCGTAGGAATTGCCTCGGCATTCAATCACCTTAAAGGCTTCCGCTTTTTTCATGACCCCTTCTCCCT
>JAAYQE010000271.1 GCA_012519455.1 Syntrophomonadaceae bacterium | reverse complement strand
GGAATTGGACCAGGTGGCAGGGCGGGAATGATACGGCTGACTATGCCGTGTTCAATGAGCTGCCTGATTATGATGACGAAATTGACGGCAAGGTCCTGGACCTTTGCATCCCGCCCGAAACCCTGCCCGGCAGCCTGCTCCAGAAAGCCGCGGAGGCTCTTGGCCGGGAGCTGGTGGAATACGTGGAGTAGTCCCTGATTAAGAGGTTAAAAGGATGAGATTCGGGGAGCCAATATCACGGCTCCCCGTTTTTTGTGCTACAGCTAACATACAGCTAACAAATCTGCCAATATACCTTATATATCAAGCCTTGCCGTATGTCTCTGGAACGCCAGGGGCGCGTCCTTGATATCAGGGTCGGGGGTGGCGGTGGGGTTGGGGACATCGGTGCGGCCCAGGAGGTAGTCTGTGCTGACATTAAAATAATCAGCCAATTTTTGAAGGGTTTCAAAATCAGGCTGTCGATTCCCGGACTCATATGCTGTATACGCTGGTCTCGTGATTCCTAAATAATCAGCAACTTCATGCTGTTTTTTCTTTTTTGCAGCCCTAAGGTCTTTTAGTCGTTCAGATAACACGCCATCACCTCATTATCAATTAACAATATTTTACCGTAACATACTGTTACAGTAAATAGGGGTAACAAATCGAAACTTTTTGCTTGACAAAGTAACGTTATGCTACTATAATCATAGTAACGAAGTGATACCTGGAGGTATTCAATTATGAAATTACCGCGTAAATGGTTAAAGCAAAAACGGCTTAACAAAAAACTTAAGCACGAAGATGTTGCGAAGGCGGTAGGCATTCATCGGGCTTACTACACTATGATCGAAAGCGGCTATCGAGATCCCAGCGTGGATGTAGCTAAAAAAATAGCTGCTATTCTTGAGTTCGACTGGCCAATTTTTTTTGATAATGATGGTAGCGTATCGCAACCTAAGCAATCTACTGCTTAAGGAATCGCGTTACCTCAAGTCTAGGCCCTATACACCACCAGCACACAGTAAGTAAACTCGCTTCCAGATTAATGAGATTCAGGAGGTGCCCCATGTCAACCTTAACCAGAGACAAACAGCTTAAGCCCGAAATAGCCGCAAACTTACGCCTCTGCCACCGCCGCAGTTGGCCGTGCTGGCTGACCGCCGAGGAAGTGGCTGAGATGCTCCGCGTCGACATCGGCACCGTCTACAGCCTGGCCCGGCAGAATGTCCTGCCGCATGTGAAGATTGGCCGGATTTACAGGTTCGACCGGGACGGAATGTTCTGGCAGGCCCGGGAAAGCTACCGCGAAAATCGCGGTGCCTGATTCCATCTTACTTAAGAAGGGAGGGTTGGAAAATGCTAAGAAAAGCACGAAACGCCGCGAAACTGAGCAGGGAAGAGGCAGCTCATAGGCTCTATATCGGCAGCAGGACGCTGGCTGACTATGAGCTGGGACGGACCATCGCCCCGCCGGACGTGGTGATGCGAATGGCGGAAGTGTACCAGGAGCCCGAGTTGACGGCGGGAGCTACTATAGCGTCGATGAGTTCGAGC
>JAAYQE010000020.1 GCA_012519455.1 Syntrophomonadaceae bacterium | reverse complement strand
CCGATATCCCACAATAATTTTTTTAACGATTCAACCTCCGCTGGTACTAACTCTTGTAATACTTGCTCGTTGGCAGCATCGATCGCGTGTTCCAAAGGCGCTTGTAAATCCCTTCCTTTAGGCGTAAGGAGAATCTGTAAGGCGCGCCGATCACGTGGATCCGTTTGTTTAAGTATCAATCCTCTTTGTTCCATGCGATCCAAAATGCCGGTCATCGTAGAAGCATCTAAATATAAACGGTCCGCAATCTGCCGTACGGTTTGTCCGTCCTCGTCCCAGAGGCAGCGCAGCACTCCGTACTGTCCCGGGGTAACTCCATATGGTGCTAGTGCCGCTTTAAACAGCTGATGCACCGTATGTTGGGCCCGGGTAACAATAAAATTAATGCAATGTTCCAGTTCCACGGCGATCCCCTTTCTAAACTATCTGACGATATATTTTTTATAATCTTCTGTCTGGGGAAAACGACCCCGACGCTGCAATTTGGCGATGGTGGGCCGAACCTGATCTTTCCGGGCCAATAAAAATTCAATCAGCGCCTCCTGTTCAGCTTCATAAATACCCCATTCCAGTGGTATATCGACCATCAAGGCAGCCAACTGCTGCCGCTGCAAGCGCTCCACGCGTTCTAGGCTTTCCGCAAAAACGTCGCCGACTAGATAGGGAGCCATAATACGATAAAAATTACCGAATAACGGCTTAACCGGCAGAGTATTAGCCTGTAGTTCTTCTACCGTCCATTCTGGTCCCAAAAAGGCATGACCGTGATCAATCAACAATAATTGTGGGGGTGACCCGGGGAGAAATAAAACATTATCCCCATGGCATGACCGGTCCCAGTTGTTAATCAGGTGATCGAAAACTACAATAGAAGCCAGTAATGTTGGATTATCCAGATGACCCAGCATGGTTTGAGTAGGGCTAGCTATTGCGTTGGCGTAAAATAAACTACCGAATTGCAACCCGCCAATAAAGGGGCGCCGAGCCATATCCGGCTCAAAATCGATAAAGATCTGGGGAACCCGAACAACCTGAAACTCAGCTATCGGTAACTGCAGCATTTGGGCCAGTCGTGAAGCAATTAGTTCGTTAGCCAGCACCCGTGGCCCTTGAAAATTCCCCTTAAATTTGACCACATACTGCTGTCCATCATCAAATAAAATCAGCTGAGCTTTAGAACCGCTGCCGTCTAACGGTCCGATCTGCTTAACGGCTACTGGAATACCTGCGGAATCGATAAATGGCCGATAACGCTTTTTTATCCAGCTCCCCTTTTCCGGCACGGTAATGGTTCTAAAAGTTCTATTCATCTGGTCCCTCACCGTCCTTATAAATCGTAATCCCAGGCTCGAACCAGCGTATATTTTTGATCACGACCCCCATTATCCATGCGGCACAAGCCCTGTTTCAAGGCCTGTACCAAGTCCTTTAAAGAACGAATTTCTCTTCCCACCAGGGAATAAGCTGTGCCTACTGCTTCCGGGATATGTGCATCACTACCTCCCACCATCGGTAGACCCATCTTTTGCGCCAGCCTTACTGCCTCTTGATTTTCCTCGTCCGTACAGCGATTATTCCAAGTCTCAATCGCCACTAAACCACGTAACCGGGTCATTCGCCAGCCACCGGAATAATCACCGCCTTTACGAAAGGGATGGGCCGCGATTACTACGCCACCTAAAGCATTAACATAATCAATTAATCTTTGGGCATCTAGTTCCTCCTGAGAACCACGACAATTCCAGGAATCATCCTGCACCCCATAGATAAGAAAATGGCCGTTATTGGTAGTGGCTTCCGCTCCTCGTAAAACTACCAAACCATTCTGCCGGACTCCTTCGCTAATAGGAGCGCTTTTTAGGTAACTGTGATGATCGGTAATACAGAGAACATCTACTCCATTTTGTTTTCCCCATTGCAAAATATCTTCTACGCGCGAAGAACAATCGAAAGAATACCGGGAATGAATATGCAAATCAATCTTCACCGCCATACCCCGATGACCCTCCCTGATTTAAGAATAAAATGGGTAAAGGCTTTAATCCTCGTACTAGTTAAGCCTGATCATTACCAAATAATTCGTTCCAACGTTTGGAAACCCTTTTTACGATATCTTCTTGGGGGAACAATTCTCCCGGATAAGGAGGTTTCATCCGCGCGTCGATGAGGATTGGCCCCTGATAAACCAGCTTATTATGCTTAACGATCTTTACCGCATAAATATCTAAAGCCGGGTCAAAGCGAGTGAACACGGTCCAAAGGAACGAGGTTTGGTCATAAATACGATCAACCTCATCCACCAGGATCACCAGCGGCCACTCCGCCAAGGGCTCTTGCACCAATGGTACCAGTTCTTCCGCCAGCTGCGGATGCTGGTCAAAAGAATTTCCTGAGAGTAGCAAGCATCCCCGGCAGAAAGGTTTTATTTTGCTTATGCCGGGAAAAAGGCCACCCTGGTACTCCTGCGGTAAACGCCGGACTGGAGCTCCCAGACCGGTAATAATGGCCTTGCTACCCTGGTTAAACTTGCGACCGGTATAATCCAGGGTATCCATAGCGGTATCATTAATGATGAGTAAATCCCGTTCCGGTTGAAAACGCTGGAGCAGGACCTCTAACAGATCGACAAACCGGCTTAAATCACAGGAAACATCCGTAACTAGCAAAATTTTCGTTAGCGATAACTGGCCTTCGCCCAGAATACGGAAAGCATGGGCCAGGGCTTCCCGATAATAACTTTCGCGCACCACGGCCGCAGCCAGGCTATGAAAACCCGTTTCCGCATAGGTCCAGAGAGCTCGTACCCCGGGCATCACTACCGGAAACAGCGGAGATAACAAACTTTGAAAATAATCCCCGATATAATAGTCTTCCTGTCGTGGTTTACCTACCACTGTAGCGGGGTAAATCGCATCCCGCCGGTGATAAACCGTTTGAACCTGAAAAACGGGAAAATCATGTACCACTGAGTAGTAACCATAATGATCCCCAAAAGGGCCTTCTGGACGACGCAGTTTTGGCGGTACCTCTCCACAAAGGGCAAACTCCGTTTCCGCAATTAAAGCGTGTGCGTGTTCTGCCACCTCTACCTGCTTAACCTTATCCCCCATAAGAAAGGACGCAAAAATCAATTCCGGGATCATTTCCGGCAAAGCCGCGATCGCGGCCATGGTCAAAGCCGGAGGGCCCCCCAAGAAAAGGGTTAGCGGCAGAGATTGCCCCTGCTGTTCGGCTTCATAATAATGAAACCCGCCCCCCTTATGAATCTGCCAGTGCATACCGGTTTGGTTAGCGGAAAAAATCTGCGCCCGATACATTCCTAAGTTATGCTGTCCGGTTACCGGGTGTTCAGTATAAACCAGAGGTAAGGTGATAAACCGACCTCCGTCTTCTGGCCAGCTAACTAGGGCTGGCAACTGTCCCAGGTCTACCTGCTCTTTTCGCTGACAGCATTCTAATACGGGCGCTTTACGGGGATTTACCTTTTTTACGCCGCACCGCAGTAAATCTAATAACCAGTCCCGTTCCTGCCATAATACCCCGAGCTTGGGCGACATTAACCGTTCCAGGGCAGCTAGGGCCTTTTTTACGATTATTTCTGGTCGCGAACCAATCGCCAATTCCAGCCGGCGTTGGGTACCAAAAAGATTAGTTACTACGGGAAAATTACTCCCTTTAACCCGAGTAAATAACAAAGCCGGTCCCTGGGCCTCTACGACTCGACGCTGTATTTCCGCCAATTCCAATACCGGGTCCACCGGTGCCGTTACCTCAATGATTTCCTTTTCTTTTTGTAAAACTTGGATAAAACTTCTCAGGTTGGTATGCATATTTCACCTCATAATACTTAGTCTTAATTTTGCCATATACCGCGGTACTCAGCAACCAATACCAAAGTTAATGAATACTTATTATTTAGGGAGGAATTGATCGATAAACTGACGCGCTGCAGTACAGCAGTTTTCTAACAAAACCTCTAATTCCCACGCTTCCGCCTGATGAATATGGATACCGGCAGTTACTACTGTCGTTTGACCCGAGGCCCGGCAGATCATTTCTGCTACCGGTCGCGCTGCCTCAACATCCCGGTGGGCGGGCACCGGCAAGATCCACGAATCACAGCTAATTCCTTCTCCGGTTAAGCTTTTACGGGGGACACTAAGCACCACTCCTCCGATATGCGGCTGCTCGCCCCCAATAAGTAAAACCGAAACCCCTTGGCCAATCAGAACTCCCTGCAATACCACCTGATGCCGGCCCTTCCCAACCTGAATCCGGATATTCTGACCCTGCACCGTTCATTCCTCCTATGGTAAATTCGGTAAAACCTTCATAATATATTAGGTAAAACCTTCTGATTTATATTAATTATATATTAATTTTATTGGTTCTTACACTTGCTTCTAAGGCTTGGACTTGTCTTCTCCCCCTCCTTACATTAGAATGTTATTGATACAAAAGATCTTCTGTCAAATTAAGGAGAGAGATAGATGAATAGTACCCGTAGCTATCGTCGCTCGCAACAGAGAGATGAGGCACGTAAAAAACGTAAAACTATGAAAACTAGTGCTAGTAATCCTAAAACGCCGGCTCCAACTCCGCCGCCCCCCATGTTGAAAATAAGTCCCCGTATGCTTAATCTGAGCTATATACTTTGCACAACGGCGAACTTAGTAATTATTATGTCCACCATTATTTTTCCGCTTATGCGTGGGGAGGAGTTAATCCCGCAAAACATGTTTCAAACCGCTGGTACCTTTAATGGGGTCCTATTCCAGTTAATCACCCTGGTTGTAGTTAACGCCTTACTTTATATAATGATGAAAAAATCGCACCGCACCAAAAGTGCCAATATTATCCTTACATCAGGTATTCTAGCAGCCGGTATCCTACTCATCCAATTAAAGTATTTTTAACAACATCTAATACCAAAAAATTAAAAAATAGAGGAAAGTATATTCTTTTACGCTATTTAAAAAAATTAAGATACGGTATAATATACCTTAAAAAATTAAGATTCCGTGAAATATTTCTAATAAATTAACGATTTTGCGACCGAAAAAATATTGCTAAAAAAGACACTATATGGTAATCTCTGTAAAGACTTAATTCTTAAGTACTGCATACATGGATTAGGAGGTTAGGCGATTGTTCATGCACACCTATGGTCAGGAAGAACTGTCCCACCAAATAGAACAAATTCGGCTTAAACTAAACGATTTAGGGACAAGACACTCTCTTCTATCTACGGAGGTAATGCACTTAAGCACTCGATTAGATGAGTTGATAGTACGATTTCAACGCCTAACGCTCGACCACGTAGAATCAATTAAAACGCAGTAGATGGCTACGAGTTAAATACGTAAAGGGCTAGTTCTATTGTTATAACGACAATATTACAACAACCTATCAAGATCTAAATCGAAATCGCATTGGTAGATACACAAAATATAGAATCCGCCTCAGAACAGGCGGATTTTTTGTCGGCTATTTGGTCATATATAACGTAAAACGGTTAATTGCTTGATTAACTTTTAATGGCGTCCCGGGAGGGATTCGAACCCCCGACCCACGGCTTAGAAGGCCGTTGCTCTATCCTGCTGAGCTACCGGGACTGATACACGCCTTAAGGAAAAGGCCGCTTGGTTTTAGGGACTCACTATAGTCCCACAAACACTGCACCTATTTTACCCGGTTCGTAATCCCTTTGTCAATGAGATTCTGCGGCATAGGGTTTGTATACTTTTGCTATTAGAACTTTATATTTTTAGGATTCTCTCAGTGAACGTTGTTAGATCATCCAGGTGTCTTTCAATGATACTTTGCACAATCTTCAGGTTAAGTTTTTGATAATCATGAACAGCAATATTTCGAAAACCAACCATGGCCATAAGAATAGCGGCAAGCGGTTCATCAATAAGCTTATTTTTTTGGAGAATTTCGAAGACTTCACGGCTACTCTGAGGTATCCCCAACCCTTTTTCAGATACAAGGTGCATGGCCAGATCAATACTGGCTTCACAGGCCCGTTGAATGTTAAGCACTATGGAATCCTGCTTAGTCAAATTAGCTAGATTACGTGGGTCACCAGCATATTCTTCCCTGATCCGCTTGATGCAGCGCTCAATAACCTGAATTTTGTTCAAGATTACATCATTTTGCATAAACGCTTCCTCTTTCTTTTATCCTCTCGATAATAGGACGCCGTTCCTCATTTAATCTGGCATATTTTTTTAGTACTGTCAAAGTGAAGATCATCCGCTGGTACTCGTTCCGACAATAAATTACCCTACCCGTCCCAACTATTTGGGCTTGGAATACTGTGGAGACAGTCGCCAAATCAATCAGGTCCACTTCTCGATTCAGTTGCCCAGCTAACTCCTGACTAAGCAGAAAAAGTTCATAAGGTTCAAAATGCAGGTCACTTAAAAAAGCAATGTCTATATCGCTATCCGGCCGCATCTCACCCCGGCCCGCAGTACCAAAGATAATAATAAAGTAGGGGGAAAGTTTTTCTAGAATGAACTGTTTGATTAAGTTGATATCATTTTCACTTAGACGCATCGGTATTGCTCCTTTGAATGTCCCGCTCTTCGATCAACCAATCGTAATTCGTCATCAATGATAAGTATTTCTTTCTCCACGAGCAGGTGATTTTCCTTCATTTGGATATAAATTAAACATCATCGCTTTCATTTTTCATAGTTATGACCCAGGGGGCTAATTAGCTTACCTCAGGATTCCGGCTGCTCCATCTAACGGCGGTTTTGGGTCTCCGAGTTGCTACTTTTTTCTTCCAGCAACAAAAAAGTGGAGTCTATAAAACTCCACTCCACTTATAAGCTTCACTTATTAAATTAAACCCCTAGACTAAGCTAGGCTAGACTAAATAAAATGGTCGGGGCAACACGACTTGAACGTGCGGCCTCCTGCTCCCAAGGCAGGCGCTCTACCAAACTGAGCTATGCCCCGACTACGCAAGCATTATTATATATCACCGGAAGGTATTGGTCAACTCCGAGTTTGTCTTTCAGGTAAAAAATTCAACCTAAAGCTATTCGTTCCAGGTTACTTGAAAAGTTTTAACCTCTATGTTCCCTTGATCAATTAAGACCAAACCATAAGTAGGCAGGCCGGTGCGCGGATAGGTAAAACTACCAGGATTAAACAAGATTAAATCGTCCATATCCTCCTTTGAGGCCACATGCGTATGCCCAAAGATGATTAAATCTGCATTCATTTCCTTACCACGATAGTAGAGATTTAAGTATCCCTTTTTAACTCCATACTGATGCCCGTGGGTTAGGTAAATTCGTTTTCCTCCTAGTTCGAGGACTTTTTCTTTAGGTCCCCGCGACCAAAAGTCACAATTGCCGGTAACCCCTTCTACTTTAATCCCTAAAATTCGACCAATACGCTGTGCATCCTGATAATAATCACCGGTATGTAAAATCAAATCTATTTTACCGACGTCCCTGAAGGCCAGTTCGGCCATTTCATAGTTTCCATGCGTATCACCCAGGACGCCAATCCGTATCATTAATGTTCCACCCCGTTTTCCACGTCTGGGAAGGTCTTCCTCGGTTTAATATCGAGTAATTCTAAAAGCATCGGCAGTGCTTTTTTTAAAGCTTGGGCACGATGACTGATTTGGTTCTTAGTTTCTAGGTCTAACTGGGCCAGAGTTAAGGCCCGATTGGGAAGCATAAACAAAGGATCATAGCCAAAACCCTGCTCACCAATCAATTCCCAACCAATATATCCTTCACAGGTTCCTTCGACCAAATGAGTACGGCCCTCCGGTTCCGCTAAGGCCATTACGCAGCGAAAACGTGCGCTGCGGGCTTCAAGCGGAACCCCTTCCAGTAAGGCAAGAAGCTTCTGGTTATTTCGACGGTCATCCGCCGGCTCACCTGCAAAACGCGCCGAATGGACACCGGGTGCGCCTTCAAGATGATCTACCTCTAAGCCCGAATCATCACCTAGCGTTAGTA
The DNA here is from genome assembly GCA_012519455.1 of Syntrophomonadaceae bacterium. GTDB lineage: Bacteria > Bacillota > Ch66 > Ch66 > Ch109 > JAAYQE01. The sequence continues at coordinate 28,013 of JAAYQE010000020.1, read as the reverse complement.
AGCCGGTCTTTTGAGCGACAAAAGTGGCTTTAATGATTGCATTCTCGGCAAAGGTGTTCCCGTTTTCTCTGATCTCTGGAAGATCGGGAAAATCAGCCATAGATAGTACTTCCAAAGGATATCCGGCTAATAGGGCCTCTACCTCCCGCAGTTTACCCTTATTTCTGGTAGCAATTACGAGTTTTGTCTGGGCCATAAATCATCCTCATCCAGAATCCCTTTTAAGATCGCTTTCTCCTGGTTAATCAAATCCCGAATACCCTGCCCGGCTAAAGCTAAAAACTGCTGTAACTCAGCATAGGTAAAGGGATATTCTTCGGCGGTGCCTTGAATCTCTACAAATTGGCCTTTGCCGGTCATAACTAAATTCAGATCAACCTGTGCCCGGGAATCTTCGGTATAGGCCAAATCCAGTAGTACCTGATCAGCTACTTTACCCACACTGGTGGCGGCTAGATAGTCGATTACTGGAATTTTTTCTATTATTCGTTGCTTGCGCAACCCATTCAAGGCTAAAACCAGGGCTAAGAAACCGCCCGTGACAGAGGCCGTACGGGTCCCTCCATCGGCCTGAATCACGTCGCAATCAACCCAGACCGTACGTTCACCTAGACCTCCTAAATCTACTACCGAGCGTAATGAGCGCCCAATTAAACGTTGAATTTCGTGGGTCCGGCCCCCAACTTTACCTCGGGCCGCCTCCCGGACACTCCGCGTATGCGTAGAACGGGGGAGCAAGGAATATTCGGCGGTAATCCAACCCTTACCGGTTCCTTTTACGTGGGCCGGCACCTTATCTTCAATCGTGGCGGCACACAAAACTTTAGTATCACCTACTTCGATTAATACCGAACCTTCTGCGTGTTTTAAGTAATCAACACTTACTACTACCGGCCGCATTTCCTCTGGCCGCCGGCCATCTTGCCGTATCAACCTCAATTAACCTCCTTATTATCTAGATACCTAATCTGACTTATATTAATACATTATTATTTATTTAATGACCTTTAATCATGTAATCAAGCTTATCGCCTATATTTAGCTCGACCTATTTCATACCAATTATTACCATCACAATCAATAACTACGATGGCGGGAAAATCCTCTACCCACAAGCGCAGTATTGCTTCCGGCCCCAGTTCTGGATAAGCAACTACTTCCGCATCTAGGATTCGTTCCGCCAACAGGGCCCCGGCGCCGCCGATAGCAGCCAGATACACCGCCCCATATTTCTTCATGGACTCTACCACTTCTGGGGAGCGCATCCCCTTCCCGATCATTATCCGTAAACCTTTGGCGAGTAGGGGAGGGGTGTAAACATCCATTCTTCCGCTAGTAGTAGGTCCGGCCGCACCAATTATCCGCCCCGGCGAAGCTGGTCCCGGCCCCGTATAGTAGATAGCCTGTCCTTTTATTGGGATCGGCAGTTCCTGTCCGGACTGCAGTGCCTCTTGCATCCGGCGGTGTGCAGCATCCCGTGCCGTGTAAATCATCCCGGAGAGCAGCACCGTTTCCCCAGCCTGTAGCAATCGCGCCTCTGCTTCCTCCTGCGGGATGACGATTTTACGGGTCATAGCACCGCCTCCTTATGCCGGGCACAATGACAATTCAAATTGACGGCTACGGGCAGACAGGCCATATGGGTAGGAAACGTTTCTATAAGTACCGCCAAGGCAGATACTCTCCCCCCCAATCCCTGAGGACCTATTCCTAAGTTATTAATCTGGTCCAATATTGCTTTTTCTAGGGTCGCTATTTCCCGCTCGGAATTCGGCTGGTTCAAAGGTCGCAGCAGCGCTTTTTTAGCTAATAGCGCGGCCTTTTCCATGGTTCCTCCGATGCCTACGCCCACTACCACCGGGGGACAGGGATTAGCACCAGCCCGATCTACTACCTCGACTACGAACTGCTGTATTCCTTCAATACCATCAGAAGGATTAAGCATCCGCAGGGCGCTCATATTTTCACTCCCGGCTCCTTTAGGTACCACGACCAGCTTTAACTGATCCCCAGGTACAATCTCGTAATGAATAATGGCCGGGGTATTATCTCCGGTATTCTGCCGCGTATACAAGCCCTCGACCATAGAACAGCGCAGATAACCCCTCTGGTATCCCCGACGTACCCCCGCATTAATCGCTTCGGTTAAATCACCTTCTACAATCTGTGCTTCCTGACCTAATTCAATAAAAACTACCGTCTGTCCCGTATCTTGACACAGCGGGATGCCGGTCTTCGGCGCTAAAATGATATTTTCCTGGATTCTACGTAAAATCTCCCGGCCTAGAGGCGCCTCTTCCCTTTGCAGACTATCCGCCAAGGCCTGTTGTACCTCCGGATGCAACTGGTAATTAGCTTCAATACACAACCGGGCTACGGTGTCCTCTACTTGAGCCGCCGTAAGTTTACGCATCCTATTTCCCCTTTTACCAGAAGGTCCTTACTTTTACTATACTACCCATTAAAGCATGGCGCAAACAAAACAAATCCGCAGCGTGATCCTCGTGAAAATGAGTAATAATGGCGCCATCCAGGGTTCGAAAATCGGTTACAGCTTGCAAGTGGCTAAAACTGCCATTACCACACTCGAGCAGCAACCGATAGTCGAAAAATTCCAACAAGTAACCCGGACAAGCCCCGCCAGCCCGGGGATAAGGGGACCAACATCCCAAAACCGTAATCCGCAATCTACCAACCCCTAACCGAGATTAACTTGTTCTACTTTTTGCACCAGCTTCCCTACCATCTGCTGCCCTACGTGCAGGAAGGAAACCGAGGAGCCGGTGGAAAAAAATTGATGCTCCATACACCCTTCCCTTACCGGGTTAAGTTTTCCTGTTTGATGCAAAAGCGCTTTCACTTCTTCTACCGTTTCCTGGGCGGGATCAATTAGCCTAACCTTATCCCCCACGATCCTTTGCAGCACTGGCTGCAAGAAAGGATAATGCGTACAGCCCAGAATCAAAGTATCGATCCCGGCTTGAAGTAAGGGTTCCAAATACCCACGGCAGGTCTTTTCCGTTCGCATCCCTTCTAGTTCACCGGACTCAACCAGAGGTACCAGTTGGGGACAAGCCTGTCCAAACACCCGGACTTGCGGATTAAAACGTCGGGCAATTTGAGGAAAAGCCCCACTCTTAATGGTTGTTTCGGTAGCGATTACCCCTATTTGGAAGTTATTGGTAAGGGATAGGGCCCGACGTATTCCTGGTTCAATTACCCCGACGATCGGCAAGGTATACTGTTGCCGTAAATAATCCAGAGATACCGCCGAACTGGTATTACAGGCGGCAACCACCAACTTAGCGCTCTGCCCGATCAAAAATCGAACTATCTGATCCGCGTAGGTTTTCAGTTCCTCAACGGTTCGAGAGCCATAAGGCACATGTGCGGTATCACCTATATAAACTACTTTTTCGTGGGGCAATTTTTCCAATAATTCTCGTACTACGGTTAATCCGCCCACCCCTGAATCAAAAACTCCGATTGGCTGGTCCTCGGGCAAACTAATCACTTCCGTTCTAAACTTTTCGGATATAGCATCGACTTATTTGAATGTGATTTACTCGCTTATTATAATACAAGGTACCATGTTCTAAATTCTGATTCAATGCTGAATTAAGCTTACCTCTCGCAATAACGGCTGTGACAAATCTACCTGACCGGCTACCGTTTCTACTTGCTGTTGATTAATTAGGAGCTGAACCTCTTTTACTGTAGGAAACTGGGTAAGCGTATTGACCAGCGCATAAACGGCCAAGGTCTCAGCGTGTGGCCCTTTGGCCAGGTTGGATCTAAATTCCCGGCTTAAATCCACGATACATCTTCCGTCCGATCGAATATTCAGGTCCAGAAGTACCGTGTCCGCCGGGATTGCTGAAGTAAGACGAGAACCAGGAGCCGGGCCGCGCAGTAGTTCCTGCAGGGTCTCCCGAGCGATCCCAGTTACCCGTCTAATTTCTCTTTTTTCCCCTACCAACTTACCGCTTTCTTCATCCAGAAAAAACAGCTCAACCGTAACTACATCATCTACTTGTACTGACTCCGGTTCAGCAATAATAACCTCGCCCATTCCCGGCTCAACCTCGACCTCTCCCACTTTTTCCGATGCCGGGCCGGCAAACGGCCACCAACCACAGCCGGTACTCACTAAACCCACAACCAATAAAACCACGCCGATCAATACCGGGACCTTCCAATTAGATGCATTCACCGTTGTTTCCTCCTTTACCTTTTTTTACTAAAAGGTATGGAGTTACCTAACGGTTTATGCCATCATCTTTGAATTAGGGAGTTAAGGGCCCGGCTTTCCTTCACTCATTATTAACTGCCGCTCCTCATGTAAAACCTGAATTAACGTTTCCCGATTTAGATCATCAACTACGTACAACGTACCTTCGGCCGTTGTAGCCAAATCTTTTAAAAACTCTTTATTCGAACGTACCCCAATACAGGCTAGCCGAATTTTAGACTCCTTAATCATGCGTGCTGCCTTTATAGCATCTCCTTTGGAGTCGTAGGTCCATAAGGGGTAAGTAGGCATACCATCCGTAATTAAGACCATTAAAGGATTCTGCACCCGGCTTTCCTGAATTAATTCTAGGCTTTTGATCAGACCGCTGGCCAAAGGGGTCATCCCATTAGGATTTACCGACCGTAAGCCGGCGCGTAAGCGACGCTGATTACGGGTGAAGGGCACTGCTACCCGCGCCTTCATTTCCTGAAAAATTACTACGGCTACCCGCTCCCGTGAAGATAGAAGCAAATGTTCTGCCAATTGCCAGGCTGCCATGCTTTTATCGCCCATCATACTAGCGCTACAATCAACCAGTAGACAAATATCGACCGGTACATAAGAACGTTTTCCATAAACGCGAACGTCTTCCGGTAAAAATCGCAACCGGGGTTGACCATCCATAAAACTATGTCGTGCTGCTTCGATTACCGTTTCAGGCACAGCCATTACACTACTGGCTTGATCCTCATCCCGGGCTAAAATTTTTCGTTTATTGATCTTCTCCCGGCTTCTAGATTCCCATTGCGACCGAGTAAAACGCTGATAGCGTTTGGAGCCACGGGTAAAACGGCGTAAGATGCTGCGTAACAAGGCTTCCAGTTCTCGCTGGTGCAACACTAAATATTGAAAAAGTTCCTCGCCTTCCTCGGTCAGATTAGGTCCTAGGATTCCTTTCTCAACGAGGCCAGCTTCGATTAAACGATCGAGTACCGAATCTAGCTCCCCCGGCCCTTTACGTTGGGGACGTTTAGTTATTTTACGAAAAACATTGCCGCGCATACTATCCAGATAATCATGGACTTCTTCTAATCCCCCCAGACGCTGGGCTAAAGCCATCAACGCCTGTTTTTGATTCTGTACCCGAATTACTTGGTCGTCGTCTCCTTTTCGACCCGGAAAAAAGGGCATACTCATAGCGTGCATGCCCTCCATTTGAACCCCCTTCTGGAAGCCATGAGTAATCCCCATAATCTTACGCAATTGATAACCCTGTTCTTGAATGACATCTTCGATAGCCACTATTAGAGCTAGTACTATATCGTACCAATCTTCCGGTAATTCCATTATCAGGTGTACGTGATCGGAAAGATCCTCGGGGATCTCCAAATAATCATCGTAACCGTGACTGACCAACCGAGAAACATTACCCTGTCCTTCGGCCGTAGCAATACGAATTCGGGCCGCCACCGCGGAAGTATTGTTCAAACGCAAGCTATCATCGCTAAGCGGTACGCTACTATCCCGATTTTCTAGGTAAGAATTGATAACAGCCCAAATCCGGTGAGCAATGGGTAACACTTGAATCTGGGCTGGTTCATGATATACATCAACGTGCACTGCTTGTTCTGGTTGGCTGCATTTACAATATATTTGACCGGCATCTTGCTCGGTATAAATTTTTATATGGGGAAATAAGCGTGGTCCTTTTTCATGCAGGCGGCGGCTAACCACCGCCGTTTCGCCAAGGCGAACCCCCTGGTTCTTATTGAAGTAAACTTTCAGATAATTGCCCAGGGCCACGTTTTTAACCATTAAGCTATTTTGCTCATGTTTTGCCATAGCCCCACTTCCTTGCCCCTAATTTTATCCATTTTGTGGTTGATGGATTACCGGTCTGGAGGACGTAAATCTTTTTCGGTTCGGAGAATTTCATCCCGTTCTAGATCACTTAAAGGGCGAGCCTTAACCAAACTACTGCCCTCGGCTGGATCCTGCATTCCCTGATCCGACCCCTTGTCATCTTTACCGCCAAACAAAGATTTCAGAGGGCTTCGACTGCCCCGTCGGCCTTCCGCCCCGCTGGCAAAAGTATCCCGGCGGGCCTCCGCTAATGTACCATCATCTCCCCTACTTACACTATTCATAATCTTAGTTAAGGTATCCACCTCAGCTCGATGTTTAAGGGCTAACGGCAGAACACTGATTATGTCGCTTACTAATACTTGCTTCTTATCTCTTAAGACCGTCTGTAACACCGCGGCCTGTTGAATTCCTTCCACCGCCCGTAAACTCTCAATCTGATACTTCAGGTAAACCCGGGCGATAAAGTTACGTAAAAAATCCGGCATAACTACATCTCGATGCTTTTCAGCCAGCCCTTTAAACCTTTCAGCCATTTTTTTATCTTCCGCTAAATTACCCGCGGGACCCCCTACCTGACCGAGGCGGCTAAGTTCACTCTGCAACAAGATATCCGTTACGCTTTCTAAACTATTCGGCCTTCCCATGTACAATACCAGATCAAACCGGTCTGATAATTGCCGGCGAATCTCTTCCAACGGACCGGGTTCTTCATCGGGGTTTGAAGCAGCCCAAACCGACACCTGAACCGGAATCTGGACTAAGGGAATACCGGCTTCCTCAATCTGGATTCGCCCCGGTTTAGTACCCATTACGTCAAGCAAAACGTCCGTAATTTCCGGTGATGTATCCGCTAGTCGGTTAATCTCATCGACAAAAATGATCCCTCGATGCGCCTGTGGCACTACTCCTGGCAAGATAGCGGCTGTCGGCCGGTTCGGATCAGTGATTTTCGCCAGATCAATACTGCCTACTACCGTTCCGATTTTAGCGGAATGGGAAATTTCTAAAAAAGGCATTGGAATCGTTTCGGTACCAATTTCTGCAATCTGTTCAGGGGGTAGATCCGCGTGCTGGGGACAGTGAGGCTTAGCCGGATCACAATTATACAGACAACCCTTAATCCGTTCAATTGTAGGTAAGATGTTTTTAGCCGCCCGCATAATCGTTGTTTTACCGGTCCCCCGCAGACCTTCCGCATGAATGTGCAGAGGATCTCCCCAGATTGTAGAAATTACGGACATCTCCACCATCTCAAAAAGGGTTTGGTTTCCCTGGTGCCTAGCAAGTCGGTGATATAATTTCATATTTGTAAATCCCCCCCAACATTTGCGTTTGGACCTTAAATTCATCAAACCTTAGCATCCATTTACGACTTAATTATCGTTTACCTAAGACCAAACTGGACTGTACGCATATAGATGCATTAATTTATACATTCTGAAACTTTTTCGTTAATTTACATGTTTATTTGAAAGTTCGACACTGCAGATTAAATTTCCTTCTCATAACCGCTAATTAGTTTGAGCATTCACACAATAAAATCCATTTTATTTTTTACCGAACGACCCGTTATTTAATCCGTCGAAGCATCACTTTAAATTCTGGAATTTCAGCCGTTTGTAGCAGGTCAAAAGTAATTATCTCCGCGCTGGTAATCACTGCCCCCATTTCCCGCATTAACTCCAGGGCACAACGGTAGTTCAATTCCGTCCGCGAATCTACCGCATCTGCTACCAGATAACATTGGTACCCCTCTCTTTGTAAATCCCGTACGGTTTGTAACACGCATACATGAGTCTCAATACCGGCCACGATAATTTGTTTTTTACCGTACGACCTTAATACCTCCAATAACTTCGGGGTCACCGCGCTAAAAGTCATCTTGTCTAATTTTACCATGTTTAGGCCCTTTAAATCTACCGTATCCAGAGTCGGCCCCAATCCAGCCGGGTTTTGTTCGGTCACGACCACCGGTAACTGAAAAGTTCGGGCTGCATGTAAAAGTAAATTAGTCTGCCGTAACACCCGATAAGGGTTAGCTACCGCCGGAAATAGTTTTTCTTGAATATCCACCACCAAGACAAGGGACTGCTCCGGACGCAGATAGTACTTATCTTCAGGTTTCCGATTTGTTGTCATCGTCGCACTCAACCTCCTAGTTGTTTCTGACTATCGATTTATTCTCTACCAAATAAATGGTATAATGAACGTAAACACATCATAAGGGGGGCAAAAACGTGCGCTACGAAGGTCCCATTTTCCGACCGCCTAGCGAGGCTAATAGTTTGTTAATCCAGGCAACAATTGGTTGTCCGCATAATAAGTGTACCTTTTGTGGTTTATATAAAAAGAAGAAATTTCGCATTCGTCCCGTTTCTGAGATTAAAGAAGACCTAGTTATGGCCCGGGAGGCTTATAGCAGTGAAGTTAGGAGTATTTTTTTCCCGGATGGCAATTCAATCGTTATGAAAACTAAAGATTTAGTTGAAATATTCGAATTATGTTACCAACTGTTTCCGCATTTAGAGAGGGTAACCATCTATGGATCGGCGCGTTTTCTGGCCAGAAAGTCACTGGAAGAGCTGAAGGCCTTAGCTGCTGCCGGTTTAAGTCGTATCCATTCCGGGATGGAATCTGGTGATGATGAAGTACTTTTAAAAATACAAAAAGGAGCTACCGCCCAACAAATAATTGATGCCGGCTTACGGGTTAAGGAAGCCGGAATTGAATTAAGTGAATACTTGCTAATCGGCATTGGAGGTCGAACCCTTTCAAAACAGCACGCCCTGGGCAGTGCCCGCGTACTTAATGCTCTAGACCCTCATTTTATCCGAATAAGAACGTATGCCCCGGTGCCCAAGACACCCCTGGGTCAGGAATACCTAAACGGCACTTTTCAACGTCTCAGTCCACACGAAGCCCTTAAAGAAACCCGACTGATTATTGAAAATCTACAAACCACTGGCTTCTTCCTGAGCGATCATATCTCTAATTTTGTTAATCTAAATGGCCGAATGCCGAATGATAAAGCAACTATGCTGCGACTTCTGGATTACGCGCTTACCCTGGATGAATCTAAATTCGAAACCGTAGATTATCGCTATATGTAGAGCAGTATTATTTATCCCTGGCGATGTTGAATCCATTGCCGGCCCTCTTTTTCGACTAAATAGGGCGTTATTTGCCAAAAGGCAGACCGGGAAAGCTTGGTATCCAACCGGGATTCCGTAAATAAAGGAAGGTAGGGAATATCATCTTGCCAAAATACCTCGGTTTCGGGAAGATCGATAACTCGTTCGTCCATTAAGCGGGCCTTTAATCCATCCTCATGTGCAAAAACCCCGGTTATCACGAAAGGGACGTCTTCCACCACTACTGGCATTTCCTGCCTCATCCAGCAAACATAATACTGGTCATCCTTATATTGCAGATGAGCCGAAAGCATACCGACAATTTCCATCCGAAACATTTTATTGCCATTATAGTACCAGGTGCCATCACTAGCAATTCGAATTTCATCATTCCACATTGCTACCAACCTCCCCGTATATGCTTTCTGGTTATTTCTCAATAATTTCCTCAGTTTTATAGTTTTCCGTTTCGTTGAATGTGATTTCTACAGACTCATCTAGAGCCTCGCTGTCCTCATCTGACACCACCGATATACGGTCCGATATTCCAAGTAAACTTATTATAATCTGATTTTTCTCTATTTCCGATAGTATATAGACCGGATGGGGAGAAGTATTCTTAAATTTAAAATCCGCCTCTTTCCCCATAACCGCTGCATCTTGCCCTACCGGAACATAGCCAACCGGTCGGGAATGAGGAAACCGCTCAGTAACCCCTAAACCGGCCTGCAAGACCACATTATACAAAGTAGAAGTTACCTGGCAGACACCCCCGCCAACCCCTATCCCGGCTTTACCGTTAACAATAATTTTAGATTTCTGATATCCTCGCTCGGCGGTACGCGGCCCGACCCGGTCATAAAAGGAAAACTCCGCCCCCGGAAGAAGCAAAGTATTATTAAGGCTATTTACCGCCAGTTTGAGGTTATTGGTGCGGGCTATATCTGAAGGATTGAACCGGGTAGAAAAGGATCCCAACAAACTATTTATCCCCGCTAAATCCTTAGAGATTATCTCCGGTTGGATAATCCGCTCGGCTAAGAGGATAGGGTCGGTCCGTTCCCAGTGCCACTCCTGCATTATCCGCTTAATCGTTTCTTCTTGATCTAGTTCCCGTCCGATTATTTCTGGCTCCAGTAGTACCTGCTCTTCCTTCCAAACCAACCGGGCATCCTTTTGCTCCCGAAAATATTCCCCGGCGATTCGCTCTAATTCCGGCTGGAGTAGTTCCGAGGAAAAATAAACCGGTATTTTCAGATCGAGTGGTTTCCAATAAAGATCCCAACCCCGTACTACTTGCTGCCCCCATCCATTGCCTCGGCTTCGCTGAAAAGCCTGCTCAACTGCCGCTGCGTAATCAGGTCCACCGTTAATTATCGCCCAATCAACTGACCAAACATTTACGCCATCGCCCAGTAATAACGTACGAGGAGATAAGCTAAGGCCTTCTGCCTGACGTAAGGCAGCTATAGCTTGCTCTTCGGTTAACCCGGCTACAGTAACCCCGGCAATTGTAATTCCCTCAGGTAACGTTGCTTTCCAAGGCCGCGTCGTTAAAATATTACTGATCCCTAGAGAAAAAACCATCTGAAGCAGGAGGAGAATCCCCATCAAAGGGAGCCAGCGTCTCGTTCTATTCGGCATTAGATACCTCCAAAACTAGACGTCTACACTGGCGGTAAGTTCAATGAATTTTCCAGCTACTCGGGCTTTTTCTAGCAGCTCTAAATTAACGATATCTCCTTCCTGGGCTAACATTTCACCGGCATCCGAAAAAACAGTGCGGGTTACTTTCTTACCAATAAGAAATTGTTTCTGCCGTTCTTCAAATAGGCTTGCGCCATCACCTTGGGGTAAAGATGAACTTTCCTCACTAGGGACCTGAACTGCTTCTACCTCAATTTCGGATTGTTCCTCTTCTTCTTCTTGGGTTCCCTCACTTAGTTTATCCTCACTTAGTTGGTCCAGACTTTCTATGAGTAAATCATCAATCTTTTCATCAACTACCAGCACATCCCGACCAAAAGTAAGGATGCCTTCGCTGGGGACAAAACCGAGAAACTGTTTTTCTGTATTAACGATCTCACAGGCTACCACCCGGCCGGATTCAATTTCAATGACCATTTCAGCAACCAAACCGATCATTCTTCCCCTTCGGGTTATTACCCGCGTCTTCGGGTTATTACCCGCGTACCAATAACTTCAACCTTCCGTTCTAAAAACTGAACGACCTCAGCGGTCTCAGGTAGAGCGTCAAGCGCGGTGGCGCTTTCCGTCGTAACCGCATCATGTCCTATCCCCAAAACTAATTCGTAAGGCAATACCTTGGGTTCAGTATACCATGGACCATCGTTTAACAGCAAAAATTCAATACGACCCATTTCCGGGTTTATCACCAACTGGCGAATAACCCCCATCTCCTTACCATCTGAAATTGTAATCAAGGGCAACCCTAGAATTTGTTCCGTCCTCTTCAACATGTATTTTTTCCTCCCTTTAACTCTATCTATAATTTTAGTGATATAAAAATCTCCTCAATCTTAACTTTATTTAAACGAGGTATTTCATTATAAGGAAGATTCGGCATACCTAGCGTGTTAAGCTCATATTGAATAATTTCCAGGTAAATAATTTGGTTTCTCACTTCTTTATAAAAAGTTTCGCTTATTCCTTTTACCTGGTTGGCTATATAATGGCGTAGGACCTCTATGGCTTCAAAATAGCGTCCTTGTTCTCGATAAGCAATACTGAGTTCTAGCGTAAGCAGCATGTCCAGTTTGGGCTCTGTACAAAGCGTGCGCGCTTTAGAGAAAAAGAGAATTGCTTCCTCGAATTTTCCTTGCATTTTTGCCTTAAACCCATGCCCAATAAAGTTCTCGAGCCACTGCGAGCGAATGGCCATTTCTATTTCTTCCTCAGGATTTATTTCCTCTTCTGTAGGTTCCTTAATTATTGCTTCGGTTTCTGCCTCATCTTCTTCATCGATTAGTTCTGTATCTTCATCGTGTAGTTCTGCTTCAATAACTTCTTCTATTGGTTCTTCTCTTATGAATTGCTCAATGGGTTCTTCTACTTTTGGCTCTTGATCTAAAGTTAGTACTTCTGATTCGGCTATTTCATATTCAGCTAGGGATCGATAGATCCGATCATTTAAATTCACCGCCGACCCGGTAACTAATTCGATTTGTTCTGCGGATAATGACTCCGATTCCAGACGCGGCTGATCTTTAAAAATTAACCAAGTAAACCCTACCCCACCTAAAATAATTAGTAATACTAATACCCAACCAAAATCTAAAAAAGACAAACCCACCGGAAACAGAAGGGTAAGTATAAAGGTTAAACCTACCCAAAACTGAAGTCCTTTATGGGAGAGCCCAATCTTTTTTCTGAAACTAAAAAGAATTAATACAAGACTGATATTCGTAACTAGTGCCCAAAAAAAATATCTTAAAATCATTGACAACCTCCGAGTATTTAAACCCGTAGACCCTCCGGACTAAATATTTCGACATATAGTAGTGAATTCCTGCCATTAAGTCCAATATTTAACCACATTATAGGTTAATTCGGCAAATTGCTTTTCCCAGGTTTTAATATGTGTTAGTATTCTATAAAAGTCTTAAAATTAAGGAGGAAAAAAATGGTGATTGGGGTATGTACGTTAGATATCTACCTACCGACAACCCGTTCTCTGAAAGATAAACGGAGGATTGTAAAAAGTATGATTGATCGGATTCGTTCTAAATTTAATGTCTCGATTTCTGAATTAGAAAATCAAGATGTCTGGGGGCAGGCCACCCTCGGTATGGCGATAATTACCACTGATTCTACTTACGCCCAACAAGTACTAAGAGCGGCCGCTAAAATATTTGATCAATACGTTGAAGCGGAAGTCTACCGACTTTCAGTTGAAATCCTCTAACTGTTTACGGCTTGTTTTTGCTGCTCAGTATAATCCCAAAGCTTAGACCATAGTACACGGTCTACCAGACCATTATCCGGCATTTCTTGGATCAGCTGAAAAGTTTTTACCGCTTGTTCAGTTATTTCTCCGAAACGTCCATCCGCATACCCGGAAAAAACTCCCGCCTCTCGAAGTAAAAACTGCAGCTGAACTACATCTTGATTAGCTGCCCCTTTTTTTAATTCCGGCGGATTCTTTTTGCGGGGCAAGGGGCCCATAATCTGGACTTCAGTACCCAATTCGACCCACTTATAAAGTAACTCCACATCCTTATTATGCATCCGGATGCAGCCATGAGATGCCGGAGTACCGATAGACCAGGGTTTATTGGTACCATGGATACCGTATATTCCCCAGGGAACATTCAAGCCCATCCAACGCGTACCAAAACCATCCCCCCAGTTTACCGCCTTATTAATGATTTTCCATTCTCCAACGGGACTGGAAGTAGCTTTTTTCCCTACCGCTACTGAAAAAGTACGAAAGGGAGTTCCATCTGAAAAGATCGTTAATTTACGGGCCGATACGTCTATCCGCAGAACAACCGTACCGGAAGGTGGAGGTTCAGATAAAGAACCGGTGGTCTGAACTAAAGTAGAAGCGGGAGAAACACATGGTTCATCTAGGGCTACTGCAGTGCTGGTTATCGGTCCGCTTCCTATTACGGTTATGCCTAATAACAATATAAGGCAAGCGACTATCCGGTTAAACAACTTCACCCAGTCTTCTCTCCAATCTACCTATAATACGATGCGAAAAAAAAGTGCTTTTTTTGTTGATCGTATTTTTCCCGTTTCTCCTCCAAACTAAACCTCGTAAAAGGCTACACCGACCAGACCTGGTCCGGTATGTACCCCTAAAGCAGGGCTAATCTGCCCTAGCGACGATTTTCTAATATTAGGTAAAGCTTTTCTTAATTTTTCTAGTAATTGTTCCGCCTCTTGATAAGCTCCCCCATGCATAACCGCTAGGTCCACCCGCTTTTCGCCGATTGATTCCCGGGCTATCTCAGCTAATTTTTGTAAAGATGCTTTACGCCCCCGGACTTTAGTGAAAGTAAAATACTTGCCCTCAGAATTGACCGATATGATAGGCTTGATATTTAATAATTCACCAATGGTACCCTCTACCAACCCTATTCGTCCGCCTTTTCGCAAGTATTGTAAAGAAGGAATGACATAAAATACCCTTACTCTCTGCCGGATAAAGCGTAAATTGGCCACAATTTCCTCTAGTTTCAAGTTTCTCTTTAACTGTTCCGCCGCCTCACAGACCTGAAACCCTAACCCCATAGATAAGTTAAGAGAATCAAGGGCTTCCACGTAAAGATTTTCCATCTGTTGCCCGATCATTTTGAACATATCGTGGGTCCCACTTAAACCACTAGAAATCAGCACCGCCAAAACCTCGCGAAAACCTTCTGATTTTAATCTTTCTAAAAGTTGTACGACCTCACCGGCAGAAGGCATGGAAGTACGCGGCACCTCTTCTGGCATCCGGGCATAAACTTCATCCGGCATAATATCAAAACGATCTTGATATTCCCGGTCGGGGTAAACAATTTTTAAGGGCAAAATCGTTATTCCATGCGCCTTAATAATCTCATCCGGAAGATCGCAAGAACTATCGGTTACCAGGGCTACACGCTTTACCTCTGACCCCTTCATCTCATTTCTCAAAAGTGTCCACCTCAACTCTTTTTTAGTAGCGAAATAATAATGGCTTCTAAACCATCAAATATAGTACATTTGGACAAAAAATAATAAAATCCTCCTAAATAAACGTATAAAACAAATATTTCGCCTTTATTTTAAAGATAAAACCGATAATCTGGTCCATTTTGCTTATAATCACTTTGTAAAGAAAAAAAAGAAAATTGTAACGACATCACCCGGTCCAGTATCGCTCGTGATAAGGGCGTAGCCTGGATTTCGTTAACTACTTCTTCTCGGGTAAAGTAGGCTACGGCATCATTTTCCCGTGGATAAACCGTTTCTACTCCGGAAACATAGTCCATTAAAAATACGATATACACTTCCAACCCAAAATCCGGTAGAATTTGACTCCGTACCGCGACTACTCCCCGTGCTACGGCAGTAATGCCAGTTTCCTCCAGCACTTCCCGTTCCACCGCAACATCTAAATTCTCTGCATAATTAACATGGCCGCCCGGTAATACCCAGCAGCCTTTATGTACTCCATAGTTATGTTTAACCATTAATACGCGATGATTACGGATTACAATCCCTCCCACCCCAACGATATGCTGAGCGTGAGGGTTTTTAACTTCTTCCAACACAAAGCATCCCTATCCTTTCGATTTTAATTTTTCAAATATATTTTATCAAAACCGATTACAATTTCATTTCCTGCTCAACCTGAGCAATTTTTGCCCTTTTATTATGCTTAAGCGTCTGGCGAATTTTCACCCAAAAAACAAGTAAAACCATTAAAACTAGAGGCCCTAAAATTAATCCCCATAAACCGACTAATTTTAAACCAACATACATGGCTACCAGGGTTACTAATGGATTCAAACCAAAACTTTCGGCGTAAAGTTTGGGGGTGAGTATATTACGGGTAATTAAAATTATCCCATATAAAACTAAAATCCCCATAGCTAATAAAGGCTTCTTAATAATAAATAGCCACAACGCCCAGGGAAGCAATACTACCCCGGTTCCAACGATTGGTAGTAGATCCACCAAAAAAACTAGAAAAGCGAATAAAACCCACTTTTTTATACCTAAAAGCCAAAAACCGATTAGTAGCTGGATTAAAGTGATTCCAAATAAAATAGCTTGGGCGCGTAAGAGCCCTTTAAAAGCTTGAACCGCACCGGTCAAAGCTTGTCCAAGTGATTCCCGCCAAGGTTGGGGAATTAAGCGCCGAAAGCCTCTTTTTATCCTTTCATATTCAATACATAAAAAATAAGTGGCTACCAAGGCAATGATTAAGATAACAAGTAGTTCTGGCAAAAAAAAAGAAAACTGGAAAATTATTTGCATGACCTGACCGGTTACCTGTTCTAAACCGGTCGTTACCCCGGATAAACTCCGTTCTACGGCCTGAGAAAATTCTGGGGAAAAACCTTCGGCAATCTCGCGTAACTGGTCAAAAAAATCATTAAACTGGTTCCGACTCTGGTCAAAATATAGAGGCAACAGGTGACCCAGCCGCTTGATCTCAAAAATCAACCTGGATACCAGAAAGAAAAGAAAAATAGAACCAAACCCAACTACCAGAAACATGGCTAAGGCCACGCTAATAGACCGTCCTAATTTAAGACGCCGATCAAGAAAACGGATAACCGGCCGTAAAACCAAACTTAACAACCAGGCCAAAATAAAAGGGGCCAGTAGCCATATTAAAAAATTAATTAAATAAAGAGTGATTATAGCTGTGACTACCAAGGCCCCAAACCAAATTAATTCCTCCCAATACTTGTAAGCCCATAACTGCTTCACTTACTTTCGTACATCCTTCCGCCATTAATCCCGATAACCAACGATCCCGATAATCCAACCTGCAGCTATAAACATCAGTAAAAGACGCAGGTATTCTCGTGAAAAAAAATAATATCGACTATTGCTTATGACCAAGGCTACGACCACGGTCAGAACAATTAAAACTCCCCAGGAACGCCGGTGCCAAGGGGGAATACGACGCGCTAGTAGCCGCCCTATCCCCCAGGCAATCACGCCGGCGCCCAAGGTAGAGATAATTATCGAGGCCGGTTGCATAGGCATTACTTTCACCTCATTAATTTTTTTGCTAGATACATTATTATAACCGTTTACGGCTTTGTATGGCCTTGACTTTAATTTATCAAAAAATATCGTTTTTGACCATTACTTCTACTTCACGACTTAATTATCTTTCTGTGCGACGATCAATCACCCGCTTAGCCTTTCCTTCGGTGCGCCCGATCGTACGTGGTTCAACTAGTCTTACTTCCACCGCAATGCCTAGTGTGCTATCCAAGTCACGCTTTATCCGCGAACGGATCCTTTCTAATTCTTTGATTTCCGCCGTTTGTAAGGTACACTCCGTGACTTCTACCCGCACTTCCAAAATATCCAAGCTACCTTTGCGATCAATGATCAGTTCATAAAAAGGAGCTACCTCCTGGGCACGCAGCAACACCGTTTCCACCTGCGAGGGGAATACATTAACGCCCCGAATAATTACCATGTCATCGGTACGTCCCAAAATCTTCTCCAAGCGTACGAGGG
Organism: Syntrophomonadaceae bacterium; assembly: GCA_012519455.1. Lineage (GTDB taxonomy): Bacteria > Bacillota > Ch66 > Ch66 > Ch109 > JAAYQE01. The sequence continues at coordinate 10,580 of JAAYQE010000020.1, read as the reverse complement.
TACGGCCGCAGGAACAGGGTTCGGGATGTAATACAGCGATATCGCGTGTACGGTAACGAAGCATGGGTAACGCTTCTTTGGTAAGGGTAGTGATTACCAATTCACCCTTTTCTCCGTAGGGAAGTGTTTCTCCTGTATCCGGATCAATAATTTCCGGTAAAAAATGATCTTCAAAAAAATGCAATCCGGTTTGATGGGGGCATTCCATCGCCACCCCTGGGCCCATAATCTCACTTAAACCATAGATATCTAAGGCTTTAATCTGTAACCGAGATTCCAAAGACTGACGCATTTGATTAGTCCAGGGTTCAGCGCCAAACACTCCCGCTTCCAGCGCTAGACGACTACGCTCAATTCCCATTTCCTCAATCACTTCGGCCAGATAGAGCGCATAAGAAGGAGTACAGGCCAAAATATTGGTGCCAAAGTCTTCCATTAACATGATTTGTCGAGGTGTGTTTCCCCCAGAAGCTGGGACCGCGATCGCCCCTAATCGCTCTACTCCATAATGCACTCCCAAACCACCGGTAAAAAGCCCATATCCATAGGCTACCTGTACTACCGAACTGGTTGTAGCTCCGGCCATCGTTAAAGCTCGCGCCATTAAGTCCGCCCAAACCTCCAGATCCCCTCGCGTATACCCTACCACCGTGGGTTTACCGGTTGTGCCGGAAGAGGCATGTACCCGGACCACCTCCTCCTGAGGAACGGCAAACATCCCAAAAGGATAATGATCCCGTAGTACCCCTTTTTCGGTAAAGGGAAGACGTTGTAAATCTTCCAGTCCCCGTATATCAGCTGGACTAAGACCCCGTGTCTCAAATTGCTGTCGATAGAAAGGAACTTTTTGATAGGCTCGCGCTAAACTGATTTGTAGCTTTTCCCACTGCCTCCGTTTCAATTCTTTACGGTCCATACACTCCACTGCTTCTTCCCAATACATAAAAATCCCTCCTAATAATTTATACTCTCTGACCGGCTTTAATTTGACTAATGCCTTTCTAGTACTAAAAATAAAAAACGCCCCTGTTAAGGGACGATTTAACACCGCGGTACCACCCTTGTTGGCCTTTTTCAGCCGACCCAACTTCTTCAGATACAGGACCCGTCTTCCTCCACCCAGGACACCGGTAGCACGGAGCGAAACGCCCAATAAAAAAAGCTTTTCGCCCTCAGGGACGAAAAGCTTTGCTTTCGTGGTACCACCCTGCTTGCCAATTCCCGCAACCGACACCTTCTCTAAAGTGCGGTTTTCGTTCATGGCCGCTCGTCTGAGTACGGGACTAAATCCGATACCCGCTTCCTTTTAACGGTGGAAGTCTCCGGTCTAACCTACTTACTCCGGGTCTAACCGCAGTTTCAGCCGACGGTTTGGGAGCGAACTTCAACCATTTCCCCCTAAGAACGCTCCCAGTCTTTGGCGTTCTCTCCCTGAAAGGGTTATCCTGGCCTACTCTTCTCCCGCATCACATTTACCTAATATTTGAAGATAGTCTAAGTATAACGGATCTATAAAAAAAGTCAATACACAGCCTGTCCCTAAATGCGACTTTTAGTCACACCTTTAATCAAATAAGGATAGGGGTACCTGAGGATAATAAGCTACCCCTACAGAATCTGGGCCTACATGGGACCCGATGACCGGGCCGACTGCAGATAAAGATATTTCATACTCAGGGTACTTTTGACGTACACATTCCGCTAACCGGTTACCTTCCTCCAAGGCATCAACATGCAGGGCCACGATCTCCCCCGGAGGCCGCCCCGTAAGATCTTGCTCTATTACTTCCAACATCCTTTTGATGGCTCGAGGTCGGGTGCGCACCTTATCTAACACCTCAATCCGGCCTTCATTGAGATGCAAAAGAGGCTTAATTTCTAAAAAGCTACCCAAAAGTGCCCGGGCTCCCCCAATGCGTCCACCCCGTCGCAAATACTCCAAAGAACCCACCATAAACAAAACCCGAATGTTCTCCCGTAACCATTCAAGTAAGCGCAGTATTTCCGTCTTACTTCTTCCGGCCTGGGCCGCCCGAGCAGCTTCTAATACTTGAAAACCTAAACCCATAGTAGTAGAAAAAGAATCAAACACGATTATATCTTGTTGGGGAAGCATGCCACTAGCTGCTTCAGCGGCGGCTACGGTCCCGCTAAGTCGGCTGGAAATATGAATGCTGAATAGAGAGGCGTATTTATGGTTTAATTCTTGGTAAACCTTGAGTAACTCACCAAGAGAAGGCTGAGAAGTCGTGGGTAGGGTCATGCTCTTCCGTAATCGATCATAGTACTCCGAGTTTACCATTTCCGCTTCACGAAAACTAAGATTCTCATAATTAACCAGAAGGGATGCTACACTTATATCATGCTTCTGCAATACATCCTGTTCTAGATAGGCCGTACTATCCGTGACAATACCAATCCCGGTTGGCTCCATCCTTCACGGCCCTCCTTCCTATCAAACCATAATAAAGCGCATCCCTTTTACCCGGAATGCGCTTTATTAAAATCTTTACCGGCACCCCAGAAAGCCTTGGCCTAAAACAAGTAAAAAATAGGCTTTTTCGCCAACTAGCCATCTTTACGTAGATTAATTACTTTGCCTTAAACCGGCTCGCCGGTTACAATCGCGGATAGTTCTAGCGGTAATAAGGGCTGCTTATTACGAAATACCCGCATATTATCGCCGGAAATGTCGTCAATTACTACCACGTCACCGTTTATCCGACCGAACTCAAATTTTATATCTACCAGGTCCAATCCCCGGGCCGCCAGATCATCCCGAACAACGCAGGCTACCTGCCGAGCCATTGTTTTTACCCGGGTTACTTCCTCGCCTGTCATTAGATTTAACTGAATCAAGGTCTCCTCATTTAAAGGAGGATCACCCCGTTCATCATCCTTTAGGGTTATCTCGACTAAGGCATCCAGCGGTTGGAGTTCTTGGGCATAACGGCCGTAACGACGAAGAAAACTACCAAAAGCGCGAAAACGGATCACTACTTCTAGCCCGTCCCCAAAAGTTTGAGCCGGCCGAACGACCATAGTTCCTTCCTTCGGGTCCGCAGCAACATAATGGGTAGGGATCCCTTTCTTCTGCAGGAGTTCAAAAAAATACTGAGACATACGTAACGAAGCTTTTCCTTTCCCTTCCAGCTTGCCCAGAACGGCATTGGAACCGGGATCAATACGACCATCTTCCCCAGTTACCTCGTCTTTAAATTGCAACAAATAATTTCCATCTTCTAGAGCAAAAACATCTTTCGTTTTTCCCGCATAAACCTGCTTCAAAACAGAACGACCTCCTGCTAACAATTTACCACTTTGTAGTATTCGCTATACCTTTTAAGTTTCCTTCTCTATGCGATCAAATATTCTTTTAATCATTACGGTCCCCTCTGCTCTACTTATCTTCCCTTGCGGTTTAAATAACTTTTTATTTCCATTCGGGTAACCCGTAATAATTCCCTGATTAACCGCCAGTTGAACATCCGCGTTAGCCCACCAGGAAATACTCCAGGCATCCGAAAAAACCGTTTTCCCGGTATTGGCGGCTAATTTAATTTGTCGATATTTCAGAGCACGCACCGCTAAAACCGCAGCCTCTTCGCGGGTAATCAAATCCTGAGGATAAAAACGATTAGCGCTCTTACCTTCCAGTAAGCCCGCCCCGACAGCCTGATTAACCGCGCGATAATACCAATCACTCTTTTTAACGTCTTTAAACTGTGCCACCGGATTACCCCCCGGATCGGGCAAATGTAAAATACCCGCCATTAAGGCAGAAAACTCCGCCCTTGTCATTTTCCCCTCCGGGTTGAACTGGCGCGCGGAAACTCCTTTGATTAGGCCTCGGGCTTCTAGATACTCCACCTCGGGCCGGGCCCAGTGCGTCCCTAAATCAAAAAATTTACATGGGGCCGTACAATAAGTGGTGATAACCTTCCAGGTCTCCGGGTTACCGATACCCAGACGCCATATCGAAATACCTTTAAGCTTACTGGATCGGGCCAGTTCAATTTTTTCGGCCAAGCTTTGCTCTATCTCAAAATAAAATTCACTTTCCGCCAATTTTCCCTTTTGCCAGTGTTGAATTTTAAGGTAACCGGTACGATACTCATACAACTTCCCGCCCCACCAATAATTGGCCAAGTAGCGATCGGCCCCGGAAAGATAGCGCACTACCGGCCCCTCCTGCCCGGATGCGATCCGCTCAATTTTATTCAGCGTCGGGCGAGATAACTCTGGCACCCACTGTCCGTTGCTGCGGGTCCACTGAATTCCGTGTAAAGCGATAGCTAATAAAATTTTTTCCCGCGGAATGCCAGCACTAATGGTCTTCTCGATTGCTTCTTGTACCAGATAATAAGGGGCGGTTGCTGGTATATCGGGCCGGCTATTCCCGGGTGTATAATGATCATAATCGTGCGCCATTAAAATAATGGTATCGGCTCTCTTCCCAATATGTACAAAATCATAGCCACTACTAGGATTATAAGTTCGCTCCGGGGTAAGACAAACCAATAATTCTCGATTTCCCAGTCGTTCATCTAGTAGGTCTAAAAAACGATTAAACCGTTGCTTGATCCAAGTCTGATAGGGCGCCCACTCGCGTAGCCCTTCCGCATCAATTACCACTCCAGCGAAGGAAATACCCGCTGGATTATGATCTAAAAAATCAACTAGGGGATTAATCACCTGCGCTACCAACTGTCCATCACTTAAAGACAACATCTCCAGAGGGATATTACTTTGATCCCCGGGTTTACCGTCCATACAAAAAACCGATAGATACTTGAGGGCTTTGGTTTGTTTCAGCTGGCGTGCGACTTCGGAAACATTGGCTGGTACCCCGTATTCGGGAAATTCATCCCCCGGTCCCTGGTATTTTCCAGAGGTGCAAAAACGAATTTGACCCTGATTATCGCGGATTATCCGCGCCCAGCCCAGGGAAACACTACTCAAATTTTGCACCTGATTGATTTCGCTATCGCTATTAATGGCGTAAAATCCATTAAGAAATAGAGGCGTAGCGGCTACCGCCTCAGAGGTTCCACCCAAAGTTAGGCAAAAAGTACCTAGTAGAAACATTGCTACCAGCCAACGAACCCGTTTTTTTCCACCCTTTAATCTAAACCTTACTAGACGATCCGGCATTACCTCATATTACCTCCTAACAACTTTTGAATCGAAATTGGAAATAGCTATCGAATCTGACCAGCCGTATCCTGGATATCCAGGGAATGACTTCGACAGCATTTCCTAATTTCCTCCAGGTGTTTTAAGGTAATAAAGGTAATAAACGGTTAATGAATAAAGGTTATGTGTTATATCTCTATTTTTAACTCCAACAAAGCTGAACTAAGGGATTTTCCGTGCGGATCTAGCCGTAAGGAACGAGTAACCCCACCAGCTAAGGCTCTGTGTAACACAAAATTCAGGGCGCCCAAATTGGGTAGTTCAAAACGTACTACTGGGCCTTCGATCAAGCCTCTAAAATGAGCTGCCACCCGTTCCGTGGTAACCTGTTCCTGCAGTAAGGTATAATCATCGGGATGGTAGGCAATCACTGCAATATTGAGGATATTGCCTTTATCCCCGGCCCGGGCATGAGCAATTTCCCGCAGCTTTATCCTGGGCACTAAAAATCACCGTTCCTTTCTCCACGTTAAACCTCATCGATCGGTAAACTGTTCTCCCCTTTTACGCTAACCAGTGGTTTAACCAATTCGCGGGGAATAAGCGTAGACACTACCCCGATAACTTCACGTACCGAACGTCGGGCTCCCCCTCCCCCGGCCGGACCATTAGTCCAAAGCGTTTCTACCTCTTCCCCAATGCGAACTGCATCTTCGTAAGTGGAGGTTCGTGCCGCCACCCGCAGGCGCACTTCGTAAGGTTCATGGCTCCCGTCAGTCAACCAGGGCCCATGCAGCGAATCAACACCGATCAAATCTAGCCTTAGTTCCTGATAGGGAAGCCCTATTTTCTTTAAACGTTGCTGTACTATTTCTCCGGCTAACCGTGCTCGGGCTACGGCACCCGGCCCGGCATAGCCGATCTCCCCTTCGCCTATATAGGCTTCGCGATATCCGATACTGACCTTAAGTTCCTGCGGTCGTGTATAACCAGTGCCCCCCTCTACCTGAACCTGATCCGGACCGATTTGGCTCAACTTCACCCCGGTGAAATCCGCCACACAATCCGGGGTGATGTACGCCGCTGGATCATGGATCTCGTAAAGCAATTGTTCTTTACAAGTAGCTAAAGAAACTATCCCTCCGCTGCCCGGGGGTTTAGTAATTATCGCGGTACCGTCCACCTGCACTTCAGCAATCGGGAAGCCTAACGCTGCTAAACCGGGTACCTCCTTATAGCCGGGATCCGCAAAATAACCTCCGGTCACCTGTCCGGCACATTCCAGGAGATGTCCGATTACGGTGCCTTGTCCCAGTCGGGCATAATCCTCTAACTTCCAGGCAAAATGATGCACCATAGGTGCTAAAAAAAGCGCTGGATCCGCTACCCGCCCGGTCAGGATTACGTCCGCCCCTTGCGCTAGGGCCCGGACTAATGGCGCGCACCCTAGATAGGCATTCGCGGATACCGTTCGCTCCGCATAGGCAGCTATAGTTTCGCCGGTTTCCAATACTTTCCCGGTACGATCCCGAAGCAAATCTTGTACATCGTCCCCTAATACTGCGGCTACTTTAAGGCCCTTTAATCCTAATTTACGAGCTAAATCTAATACTTCCTTTTGCGCCGCCTGAGGATTTGCGGCCCCCATATTCGAAATAATTTTTATTCCTCGCCTAAAGCACGGTTCTAAAACCGGTCTTAAACGCCGCTTTAACTGCGGATTATATCCTCGAGTGGGATCTTTTAATTTTTCCTGTTGATAAAGCGCAATTGTTCTTTCCGCCAGACATTCGTATACTAAATAATTGATATTTCCCTTTTCAACAAGCTCCAGGGCCGGTTCAAAACGATCCCCTCCATACCCGGCCCCGGCCCCTATCCGAATCGATGACCGCATCGCTTAAAAAACCTCCAATAAGCTCTCTTCTTCTTAATTTAAATTCCAAGCCAGGCCAGATACCAACTCAACCATTCTTCCCCTTTAAAGTAAGATAACATGGCACTGATGGCTAAAAAAGGACCAAAAGGGATTATATCTTTACGCGTTTTTTTCCCGCTTAAAAGCAGCCCTATTCCGATAACCCCGGCAATAAGACAAGCTAAAAACATTGAAAAAAGTCCTACCGGCCATCCTAAAAAAAGCCCTATCACCAGGGCTAGCTTTATATCGCCCGCTCCTACCCCTCCACGGCTAATCACCCGTAATAAAAAAAGAAAGCCGGCTGCACTGAGTGCGCCTAACCCGGCATTTACCATTTGATGGCCCTGAAATAAAAAAACTTGGATGATTCCGGCGCCAATAAGGCCCACTAAAATTACACTATTAGGAATTATATACTGTTCATAATCAATAACTGCAGCCGTAATTAATAAAGAAAATAAAAATACCACCGAGAAAAACTCAACCTGACAACCATAAAATCGCCACATTAACACTAGTAAGATTGATGTGCTTAGGACAATGATAAGGTTCTGCCGTCGATATATAAGTACATTTAAAAAGCTGCCAAGGATTAGCCCAGCAACGGCTATTCCTCCCAAAATCAATAGGTCCATAACCACTTCTTCTCCAATTACATACGATTTTATCCACCAAGCATCTTCAATAGAGTTTCCGAATCGGAGGCCCGATTAAGGGCTTCTTCCCGGGTAATGATTTTATTCAGCACCAAGTTCCGTAAGCTCATATCCAACGGGATCATCCCGAATTTTAGTCCGGTCTGAATCTGGTTAATGATTTGATACGACCGGCCTTCTCGAATCAGGTTACGGATAGCTGGGGTAGCAATCATGATCTCCAGGGCCAAGACTCTCCCGGATTTATCTAGACGGGGAATTAGTTGCTGGGCTACGATACCTTGGATGCTTTGGGCTAACTGTACTCGAATCTGCGCTTGTTGATATGGAGGAAAAACATCAATAATCCGGTCAATCGTTTGGGCCGCGCTAGAGGTATGTAAGGAACCTAACACTAGGTGTCCGGTTTCCGCTGCCGTGAGGGCAATGCCAATCGTTTCCGGATCACGCATTTCTCCGACCAAGATTACATCCGGATCCTCCCGTAAAGCAGCACGAAGGGCATTGGCAAAAGAAGAGGAATCCCGATAAATCTCCCTTTGATTAATGATGCTTTTTTGGTGAGTATGGATAAATTCAATCGGGTCCTCTAACGTTAAAATATGATAAGAAGCCTCCCGGTTGATCAAATCAAGCATTGCAGCCAGCGTGGTTGACTTGCCACAACCCGTCGGTCCGGTAACCAACACCATGCCCTGGGAACGCCGAACCAGGGAACTAATGACTTCTGGTAGACCTAACTGCTGGAAGGTGGGAATCTGAGCCTGGATCAGGCGTAGTACTAGGCTCACCTTACTTTGCTGTAAAAAAGCATTAACCCGACAGCGCCCTACGCCCTCCACGGTATAAGAAAAATCTAGTTCACCAGCCTCCCTAAACTCACGATAACGTTCCTCAAGCATGATTTGTCGGGCCAGACGTTCCGTATCTGCCGCAGTCAATTTACCCAGGCCCGCCCCAGCAACCGGAATTCTTTCTACCCAATATGGAGAATCGAGAGGAAGCAAGACTCCATGTAGACGAAAAGCGGGAGCACTACCTACGGTCAAGTGTACGTCCGAAACCCCCCATTCAAACGCTTTCGATAATAAATTTAAGAGCATTTTAATTTCCACTCTAACCCCTCCGCTTATCTCTCCGCGTTGAAAAAAGTATTCTACTTTTTCCCTACATAATCCTGCTTTTATGGGTTTTTAAAGCTGCTAGAGGAACTTCCAGTTGCGTTTTTTTCGATTCTGGTCTATAAATAAGGGAAAAGGAAAACCGGGAGGAATAAAACGTTGATACCAAATAATCAGGCTTTGCCTTATGAAAGCACCCGGGGGCAATCTCCCCTAGTTAGTTCCGCCAGCGCTATTAAGATGGGAATTGCTCCTGACGGGGGACTGTTTGTCCCGAAAGATAAAGTACAATTACGCCCCGGACAATTAGATGAAATGCTTAACCAGGATTATCGTCAAATAGCGCAATCTATCCTGGAGTTATTTTTAACCGATTTTTCGCGTCCAGAACTAGAAAACTGCGTTTTTAATACCTATAACGCTTTAAAGTTTGACACCCCTGATATTGCCCCTACCATCAAATTAAACGATCATACTTACTTTCTCGAACTATGGCATGGCCCTACCTGTGCTTTTAAAGATATGGCCCTACAACTTCTGCCTCACCTGTTAACCACCAGTCTAAAAAAGACCGGCGAAAAGGCAGAAATCGTAATTCTAGTCGCTACCTCCGGCGATACTGGCAAAGCAGCCCTAGAAGGTTTTCGTGATGTTCCTGGAACCAAAATTATCGTCTTTTATCCGGATCAAGGAGTCAGTGAGATCCAAAAACGACAAATGGTGACCCAGGAAGGTAATAACGTAGCGGTAATGGCGGTGCTAGGTAATTTTGATGACGCCCAAAATGGTGTAAAAAATATCTTTGGTGACCACGCGTTTAACGAAGCCCTATTGGCCCGGCAAATAAAGCTGTCTTCCGCCAACTCCATTAACTGGGGACGGTTAGTCCCACAAATCATCTATTACGTTTCTACGTACTTAGACCTACTCCGGCAGCAGGCTATTACCCCTGGGGAGGCCATCAATGTGGTTGTTCCTACCGGTAACTTTGGTAACATTCTAGCAGCCTTTTACGCCCGGCAGATGGGATTACCTATTCAACGTCTAATCTGTGCGGCTAATGCCAATAAGGTCCTAACCGATTTTATTCGCACCGGGGTTTACGACCGTAACCGAGCCTTTGAAAAAACTATTTCTCCCTCAATGGACATCCTGATCTCTAGTAACCTAGAACGATTGCTATACGAATTAACGGAACATGACGCCGGTCGAATCCGTACCTGGATGAACCAGTTAAAAGACACCGGGCGCTACCAGGTCGATGATCGCCTCCGTCAATCTATCCAAGACCTATTCTGGTCCGATTTTGCCCCGGACACAGAAACAATGACAACCATCAAAGAAACCTACCAACAGTATGGCTATGTACTAGATCCCCACACGGCCGTTGGAAAAAAAGTTTACGATAAGTATGTAGCTGCTACCGGAGATCGAACCCTTACCGTCATTGCCTCAACAGCTAGCCCTTTTAAATTCAGCGCCAGTGTAATTGAGGCTATTTTAGGCCCAGAAGCCATTAAAGGTCAAGACGAATACGCCTTACTCGAATTACTATCCACGACCTGTCAAATTGAGATTCCGGAAGGTTTAAAAAACCTTAAGCAGAAACCCATTCGCCATACTGCCCGGACCGAGCGAACGGAAATGAAAAAAGCAGTTAAAAAACTGCTGCAAGTATAACCAATATTACTTTTTTAACTATGCTGCTGGTCCTTCTGGCGTAATAGAGGACCAGCATTATTAATT
>JAAYQE010000152.1 GCA_012519455.1 Syntrophomonadaceae bacterium | reverse complement strand
GGTCTCATCATGGAAACATCAGGAACAAATGACGAAGTTATAAAATTAATGCCTCCACTTATTATCGATGAAGTTGGTTTAAATGAAGGTTTAAAAATCTTGAAAGATAGCCTACAAGATACTAGAATACAATACTTTATCCAAAACAGTACAAAAAGAAAGCAAGATTTTAGAAGGAAAGACTTTCTTGCCATTCCTGGCTAGAAGGAACTAGTTTAAGCTTAATTTTGATAAATTAAATACCCGAGATCTTTCGATGTACTAAAAGATCGATGTACTAAAAGGAAGGAGTTTAAATTAATGATTGTTAAACACCTGGAGGACATTATAGGTACGGAGCATGATGTTGATACTAAAACCTGGAGAAGTTATCGATTACTTTTAAAGAAAGATGGGATGGGTTTTTCTTTTAACCATACCATTATTAAAGCGGGAACCGAGACCTATATCTGGTACAAAAACCATTTGGAGGCAGTTTACTGCAGTCAAGGGGAAGGCGAAATTGAGGTTATTGAAAGCGGTGATATTTATCCCATCAGAACCGGTACCCTGTATGCGCTAAACGGACATGAAAAACATTTTTTACGAGCTACTTCGGATATGCACATGATGTGCGTTTTCACCCCCCCGCTTACCGGTCGGGAGGTACATGGTTTAGACGGTTCTTACCCACTTGAATAGTTACGATTTTATATTTTATATAAAATAAATTACAGCTTTATATCGTTTAAGGTTGCGGAGGAAGGCGAACTTCCTCCTTTTTCATCTTTAACGGAGTTAGAGATACTCGGGTAAATTATTCAGCGAACATGATCCGGGCGGCAATAGGCAATAATACAAACGGTGATGCTATGCAGCTAGGTCAGCCTTTTTTACCCATGGAACCGGTTGGTTATGGAGAAGCCTTTGACTCCCCGGAGTGGGGGTTTCAGGTTAAATGGGATGGCGTACGTATTTTAGCCCATTATCAGCCCCAAAAAGTAGTTTTATTTAATCGTAAACAACGTGAACGTTCGGCGCAGTATCCGGAAATAATCGACGCGCTATCGCAAATAGTAAGGACCCAGCAAGTAATACTGGATGGCGAGGTCGTAGTACTAGTCAAAGGAGCGCCGCATTTTGCCCGGGTTTTGCAACGCGATCGGGTCACCCATCCCAAATCTATTCATCACCTACAGCATCAATTGCCCGTACATTATATGGTTTTCGATCTTCTTTATCTCAACGGTCGGGATTTATCAACCTGTTCTTTTTTGCAGCGACAAGATTGGCTGCGGGAAATAATCCTCCCCGGTTCCCTAATCCACCCTGTGGATACCGTGGTCGAGAAGGGAATAGCCTCTTTTAACGCGGTGGTAAAGCAAGATTGGGAGGGAATAGTGGCCAAACGCTTAGATAGTCCCTATCGGTTCGGTGAGAAAGTAGATCTTTGGCGAAAAATAAAAAACTGGAAACGTAGGCCCCTAGTCGTAGGGGGCTATACCCATGAACAGGGACGACCTAAAGCTTTACTTTTAGGTGCGTATTGGGAAAACGAGTTAATTTACGTGGGCCGGGCCAGCGTTGGCCTATCCACGCAACACCGCCGGCTTTTAGCCACCCAATGGGCACTAAACCCGTTAATTCCATCGCCATTTCCTAAGCCGCCGGTACTAGCTTCCGAAGCGGTACAATGGCTGCCCGTCCTGCTCGTGGCGGTAATTGAATTTTTGGAATGGACCGAGGATTTGAAGTTGCGGCATCCTAAAATTCTCGGTTTTTCTACGGATTCCCCGGAAAATTGTACGCTCTAAGCCATAAGCTCAGTTTTTATCGTCGGAGGTGCCTGCTATCCAAATTCAAGTTAATAACCGGTCCCTGCCGGTAAGCAACCTGGAAAAAATATTATGGCCCGATGAGAAAATTACCAAAGCCGAAGTTTTACATTATTATACACAAGTGGCCCCTTATCTTCTACCGCATTTGCGGGATCGGCCGATTGTTATGGTGCGCTATCCCGAGGGGATTACCGGAGAATACTTTTATCAGAAAGAATGTCCTGATTACGCCCCAGAATGGGTACCCACCGTAGGCTTGGAACATTCGGGCGGTAAACGCGTTAACTACTGTTTATGCCCTAATTTAGAAACCTTACTCTGGATGGCGAATCAGGCGGTTCTGGAAATTCATCCCTGGCTGTCGCGGTACCAGCAGGAGGCTTATCCGGATTTTATGGTCTTAGACCTCGATCCAGATCCTCCCTCTACGCTTCAAAACACGATACCGCTTGCTTTAATCTTAAATGAACTGCTGGACCAGTTTGGTTTACAGAGTTTTGTCAAAACCTCCGGAGCTACTGGTTTGCATCTTTTTGTGCCGGTCATCCCGCAATACCCTTACCCGGTAATTACGGAAGGGGCCGGTTATCTCGCTCGTCTTGTCGCTGCGGCTTATCCTGAACAGGCTACGGTTGAACACTTGGTACGAAAACGAAAGGGCCGGGTCTATATCGATTATCTGCAGAATGGCCGGGGTAAAACTTTGGCCGCGGTTTACGGTTTACGACCCTTAGCCGGCGCACCCGTATCCATGCCCCTTACCTGGGATGAACTAAAATCGGCGTCTTTTAGAAAGCAATTGCAACCCCAAAATTATAATTGGCAGACCGCTATACAGCGTTTAGCCCAAAGCGGGGATATTTTTGCGCCGGTTTTAACCTTTAAGCAAGATTTAACCCGTCTACTAAAGGTGAGCCGGGGGAGAAGAAGCGAAAAATCGAATTAACCAGGGTCCATTT
>JAAYQE010000151.1 GCA_012519455.1 Syntrophomonadaceae bacterium | reverse complement strand
TGATGGGCTCCTTTTGACGTTTTATGGATCTGGCAGCGACCTTCCCCGGCTGCAATCGATAGCTGCTGAACAAGGGGTAACCGCACAGATGCTAGGTCCGGCCAAAAAACCCAAAGAGGTCTGGAAGCAATACAAACTGGCCATATCCGCGAGTTTGATCGAGGGCGGCACACCATTAGCGATCTTGGAGGCTTTGGCCTGCGGGATACCGGCGATCGTCCCGGAACTCCCGGGGTGTGTGGAACTGTCCCAGAAAGCCAGGGCCAAGGGGGTTGATTTACCGCTGTACTTTTTCAATGGCCAGCCGGACGATTTGGCCAGGGTCATGAGCACCGTTCTCCAATATGAGAATAATGCAGAGCAAACCAGGACGGCCATGAAAACGCTATTTCCACCTGGGGAGCATATAGCCGCCATCCAACAGGCGATCAAGGAGGTCACAGAATGAAGAGGCAAAATCAGCTAAAATCGATCTCGGAGATATTTGGAGAAGATTATTACCACAATAATAAACGGAATTATTCATGGGCAGTACTTGGGCACCAATACAGACAAACGGCCCAGCGAATAAAAAACGTATTTCTCCCCGGGAAACTATTGGACGTTGGATGCGCCAAAGGATTCATGGTTAAGGCCTTATTGGAGATAGGAATCGACGCAGGGGGCATTGATGCCTCAGAGTACGCCATAGGCAACGCGGTAAAAGGAATCGAGGGCAGAATAAGCAGGGGATTGATCCAAGCGCTGCCGTACAAGGCGGGAGAATACGACACCGTCCTTGCTTTTGATATCCTGGAGCATATCCCGGAGGAGGACGCGGACGAGGCATGCGCAGAACTTATGCGGGTGACAAACCGGCTGCTAATTATCAATGTAATCACCTTGGAAGTTCCAGACTACAACGACTCGACGCATATTACGATCAAGCCAAAGCAATGGTGGGTCGACAAACTGCTGCAACACGGAGGCGAACTCATCCCATACGAGAACTACGGGGCCCCGGTCTGGTGGCTAAACGTCCCGGAGCGGTCGATCGTAATAAAAAAATTGGATTATGAATTGGCAAGGGTAGGGCCAGCAGGCATACAAGCCGACAAACTCTTAAGACCACAATATTCTTTAGGTAGTGCTTTTTTGAGTCAAAATAAAAAAAGCCTATCCTTAGCCATGATTGTCAAGGATGAAGAAAAATGTATAAAAAGATGTTTAGATAGCGTAAAAGATTTGGTGGATGAAATAGTCATTGTGGATACGGGGTCCACAGACAAAACCATAGAAATTTGCCGTTCTTATAATGCCCTAGTGTTCTCTTATCCATGGAATAACCACTTTGCTGAGGCCCGAAACTTTGGACTAGACAAAGTCATGGGTGAATGGGTTTTATGGCTGGATGCGGATGAGGAAGTGGCGCAGGAAAATAGAAATCAACTAAATAATCATTCGATCTTTAATGATTATGATGCTCTCTCGGTCCCGCTCATTAATTTCTACGGTGAAACGGTTGATTTTGATCAGGTTGCTCAGATAGCCCAACCCCGGTTTTTTAGAAATCATATGGGCTTTCGCTTTGAAAACAAGATCCATGAATGGCTTAATGTTTCCTCTGCTTATGAACGGGACCGGGTGGGGTTTTTAGATTTAAAAATTTATCATTACGGTTATATGAATGCACAGGTAGAGGATAAACAAAAATTTAACCGGAATGTGAATTTATTATTGCAGGAATTAGAAGAAGAAAAAAATCATGCTTGGACACATTATTATCTGTCGGCAGAGTATTATCGACGGAGAGAATTTAAAAAAGCCTTCGAGCATGTTAATCAATCTATCTTACTGTTTATAAAAGATGGGACTATCCCCCCTCCCTCGATGCTCTATAGTTTGAAGTATTCGATTTTAATTGAAACGATGAGTTGGGAAGGGGCGTGGCCCAGTATTAAATCCGCAGTCAAAATGTTTCCTGATTATGTAGATTTAAAATTCTATATGGGAGTAATCCTGTATTACCGAAAAATGTATCCGGAAGCACTGGCTTGTTTCGAAGAATGCCTTGAATTGGGGGAAAGCAACTTTAATTATTTAAGTCTTAAGGGATTAGGCAGTTTTAGGGCTTGGTATTTTAAAGGTCTCTGTTTTGAGGAGTTAAAGAATGAAGAGGAAGCCATTTTGGCATACCTTAAAGCGTTAATAGTTTCGAATAGTTTTACCCCGGCTCGTGAAGCCCTTGTTAAACTGATTAACAAGCAACCCAGTAACTTTGTTGATTACGTAAAAAATCGTTTTAAACCCGAAGAAGCTGATTATCTTTTGAGGATTTCCCTTAATCAAATAACTTAGATAGCTAGGCCTTTTAAACTTATATTTGTGAGTGTAACAATTTCCAATTAATTAACATATTTATAGGGTAAGTCATTAGAAAGGAGGATTTTAATAATGTCAGTTCCAACTATTCCACAAATTACCCCCACGATCAGTATTAATAGAACCCAAGTTATCAACCTGCTTTTAGCCTCAATAGCCCTAGAAGAACTAGGTTTAGCCCACATCATCAATGCTGAGGCCGAAAAACTTCAGGCCGCATTAGGGACACTTCCCGGTTTATCGGTAACCGCACCTTCCTTTGCGGGCTTAATCACAATTAACCGTGATATAAGGCGGACTTTGCAAGCCGCTTTAAAGAGTCAAATGTTACTGCAGTTTAAACTGGAAGACATCCTTGATATTCCCCCGGCTTAATCTTATGTAGTGCCAGTTCCTCTCAAGTGCCTGGCACCACCCGAAATTTGCCAAAAAATGACGAAAAGAAAGGCCACAGTGAACTCAGTTTACAGTGGCCTTTTTTGGTTTGAGTTTAACTTAGGCACCGATTGTTAATTCGGATTTCTACTCCCATTAGTTCCATATCTTTAAGAAACTGATTGGGTTCAACTAAGTTAGCCTGAAGCCAAAGGCCAGGTTTTCTAATTGACCCATTCAAATACTGTAGTAAACAGGCAACTACCGGAATTGCCGTTAATTTGTAGCCATCTTCATGATAGATCACTACATCTGTAACATGAAGTCGGCCCTCTTTTTCGCCTTGCGCTTCTACCTTCAACATGGTTCCATAGGGTGGTTTCGAAAAAGTAGTTAATCCCCAGACCATCAACCTTCTTATTAATCCAATCGACCCTTTTGGCCAGATTTTCCAGGCGACCATAGCTATAGGTAGAATAATCCAATCGACAAACCAGTTAAATCCTCCGACAAAAAAGCCGGTTTCTTGCAAACTAGGATATTTTTCCGGCAGGCAGCGCATTTCTTCTAGAAACATAGGTACACAGTATTGCAGGTTGAATTCTCTGCCAAAATCCATAGTGATATAATCAACCATACCCATCATTTTTGCCTTTTTCCAATGCCCTTCTTTGAAAAACAATGCGCTGTAGTCACTTAATTCCTCAATAAATTCATTCATAGAGGACTCCGCCATACTCAGACTCGCCCAGTCTATTTTAATCACGCTTCCGACAATCGCCTTTTCCATCCGGTCAAAGTACTGAGCCACGAAACGCACCAGAGCGGCCGGAATCCCTGGATGAAAACCACCATCCGTAATAAAGTAACAGTTAGCTATATTAATTTTTTCTGCCAGGGAATTAAGGATAGCCAATTTTTTAGTGGAATATTGAATATCAAGATAATCTATTCCGGTTTCTAAAGCTACCAAAGCAACTTCCCGGGTGTATTTAGCCGTACTAGCTGCAACAATCACCATATCCACGCCTTGGAATGCTCGCTTTAAGCTAGCCGTATCCGCCGCAAAGGCCGGTATAGAAAAGGGATAGACCTGGGGACTCCGAATCCTTTCATTTAGGAAACTCAATCTGCGTAAAAACATTGACCGTATTCTCCCGTTATTCGCTTCAGCCGTTCAGGTTAAATT
>JAAYQE010000150.1 GCA_012519455.1 Syntrophomonadaceae bacterium | reverse complement strand
TTAAAATTGCATAAAGAGAAACAAGAAAGCCGTCCTGGTAACATATGCTTTTTGATACGCTGGGTTCGTACCGAAGCAGGACAACCTAACTTTTTAGGTAAACCGGGACGTCTTTCTCTTCTTTTATATTCATATTCTATCCTAATTATAATATTTTTTTAATTATTTATCCCTTTTGTTCAGACAGGATTAACTTAACGGCTACTTCATCACAGTTAGGGAATTTAACACAGTTAACACAGTCCATCCATACTTTTTGAGGAAATATCTCTTTAGAAACAATGCTAAAGCCACATTTTTGAAAAAACTCCGGTTTATAAGTGAGCGCGAACAATTCATTTACCTTTAAGGTAATAGCTTCTGCTTTCAAGAAGTTCACTATTTTCCGGCCGGTTCCCTGGCGCGTAAGGGCTGGCTCCACCGCTAGGGAACGAACCTCGCCCAAATTATCCCAAATAATATGTAAGGCGCCGGCCCCGATCAGATGATTACTAGCATCACGGGCCACTACAAAATCTCGTACCGTTTCATACAGGCTTCCTAAAGGACGGGAAAGCATTAAACCTTTTTGGGCGTAAGTATTAATTAGATGAAAAATATCGGGAATATCCTCTAGGGTGGCTTTGCGTAATTGGAGAGAACTCAAAATACATCATCTTCCTTTCACCAATTAATCGTCTATTTAAATAAATTATTTTAATGATAACACCCAGCTATAGCGTTGAACAGTCAATTAATTTATTATAGCATTAACTAACCTAGATTTTGTCCGGAGACTCTGGTAAAATGAGCGAAGTGAATTGGGGTAATTGAATAAATCTGTAAGCAGCGGGGAATAAATTAAGGGAGGCTGAATGGTGTTATTAAGCCGTTTTTTGGTTGATCAACAGATACGGTACGGGGTGGTGGAAGGAGATCAAATTTGTTCACTAGAAGAAGACTTTTTGTCTGGGATCCGGTTAACCGGGGAACGATTCGATTTGGAAGAGGTGTTTTTACTGTCTCCTTGCCGACCTTCTAAAATAGTTTGTGTTGGCTTAAATTATCTGGATCACGCTCGGGAACTAAATTTGTCTTTACCAGAAGAACCGATTTTATTTTTAAAACCTTCCAGTTCCGTTATCGGTCCTAAGCAACCGATAATCTATCCGTCGGTAAGCCAGCAGGTAGATTATGAGGCAGAATTAGCCGTAGTTATGGGTAAAACTACCCGTAGGGTATCAGCAACCGAGGCCCGCTCTAAAATACTTGGATATACCTGTGGGAACGATGTAACGGCACGTGACCTACAACGGAAAGATGGCCAGTGGACCCGAGCTAAGTCTTTTGATACTTTTTGTCCTCTAGGGCCTTGGATAAGAACTGATTTGGATCCAGAAAATCTGGAGCTTCGCATGTTGGTTAATGAGGAGGTGAAACAGAATTCCAATACGAATCAAATGGTTTTTGGCGTTGATTATCTAATTAGCTTTATCAGTCAAATTATGACCTTATTCCCCGGTGATGTTGTTTTAACGGGGACCCCGGTAGGGGTAGGCGCAGTAAAACCAGGTGATAACTTAACCGTAGAAATTAAAGGGTTGGGTCGGTTAACCAATTGGGTGAAAAGCGAAGGGATCTAAAAAAATCCGTTGACAAAATGTGAGATTATGCTAAAATTCTAAAGTGGTTGGAATTGAAGCCCTTATACGCGGGAAAAAGGGGAATTCCAATCTAATTCTGTGAGGGGGGGCCGATATTATGAGTGCATTAGGTCGTCACGTACTTGCGGAACTGCACGGATGCCGGTTCGATATTCTCAACGATCTTAAAAAAGTAGAGAAAATAATGATTAACGCAGCTTTAGAAGCTGGTGCAGAAGTACGTGAATTTGTGTTTCATAAATTTAGTCCTCAGGGAGTAAGTGGAGTAGTAGTTATCTCAGAATCACATTTAGCGATTCATACTTGGCCCGAATTAGGCTACGCAGCGGTCGATGTTTTTACCTGTGGAGAAAAAGTAAATCCTTGGGATGCCTGTAATTACCTTACCGAGAAATTTGAAGCCGGAGAAGTAGTGGCTACGGAAATATCAAGGGGACAACAGATTCCACAAAAGGCGGTCGTAAATCTTTAGGAGGGATATTTATTTTACCCCGCAATAAGAATAAAGGCTAGCGTGAGCCCTAGTAACGCGATGAGACGAGTGTTACAAGGGCTCGTGCTTTTTATATTTGTGCCTTTTTGGACTTGTCATTACTTGATGAATTGAATTATTATGGGGGATGTGAGTATAATGAGTTTGGTGGTTTGGCTTAAAACAGGGGAGTAATGGGCGTATTGGCAAATCGTTTATAAGCCAATGGGAGGATTTTGTGTTATTATGTAGAATAAGAAACGCGTTTGTCGAGAAAGGGGAAACGGGTGTGGGATATGGGGTGTGGGAACTTCTGAATCCGGCCTTATTAAGAGTAAATCAATATTCGGAGGGGATTCTGCGTCTAAACAAGGGGACCATTCAAGATTATATACGGCTAAATCTCGAATCCCTACCTTTACGTTATTTACCGGCCCTGGCTCTCGTTGGAGCTTGTTATTATGGTCAGCGAGAACTTGAAAGCGGTAGTGCGAGGGGACGGTTACGGGGAAATAGTACAACTTCCGGGTTTCCTATTTCGATTTCAGCCAACTGGGATAGATTATGGTTAAAGAAAGTACTGGGAATGAGTGCCATATTACAGATGTTATATCTTGCATCGGAGATCCATAATCAGATTCAAGATGGAGAAGGGGATAACGTACTCAGTTCGGCTTTTGAAGAAAAAGCACCTCATTTCCCGGTATTATTCGGGGATTATATTTTCGGAAAAGTCTTAAGGTTTTTATGTAAGATCAATTGTGTAGATCGCGTGCCCTATCTGGCGGAGATAATTTGCCAGATCAATGAAGGGGGTATCATCCGTAAAGAAGTTTTAGAAACGGGTCGGGTTGACCGGGAAACTACGTTAGAAGTATTAAATAAAGAATTTGGCTACCTCTTTATTGAGGCCGGCCGGGCAGGGGTATTATTGGCCGGAGGTACCCCTATAGAGGCGTATCGTTTAGGACATTTTGGGGGGGGTCTGGGTGGATTTATCGGTGCGGTCGAAAAAAATGAGGACCCTTCTGTCATCGATTTAGCCCATAGAGAGGCCGTTAGAGCCCTTGATCTCTTGCCTGAAGGTTGGTTGAGGGAGGCTGGTCAGCAGTTTATTCGGGAAATTACCTCTGTAATTAGTACCCATACGAACCAATTAGTGGCAGCTACTGGTTAAAGATAAGGCTAAGGTGGTTTTATATTTAACGTTATTTTAGATTATTAGGTGAGGTTATGAGTAAACTAAATACAAACCAGATGAATATAGGCGCCGGTACTGAGTTGTTTACACCTCCGCCGACCGGTAGCACTGGATTTTTTGTGCGACTGGGTTATTTTCTCCAGATGATTGATATTGGTCATTCGCTATTTGCACTTCCTTTTGCTTATTTGGGAGCCTTTTTAGCGGTAGGGGGAGTTCCGACGCTTAGAGATTTATGGTGGATAACTTTGGCGATGATCGGGGCTCGTACCGCAGCCCTTTGTTTAAATAGACTAATTGATCGGCATCTCGATGCTCGTAATCCGCGCACGTCCGGATGGATATTGCCCCAAGGCCTGGTAGCCCTGGAAGTGGTATGGGCTTCAATTGCAGGGTCTTTGGTCTTATTGTTTTGGGCAGCTTCGCAGTTAAACCTGTTATGTGTAAAACTGGCTCCTTTAGCGGTAATCGTGTTGGTGGGTTATTCTTATACCAAGCGGTTTACTTGGACCTGCCATTTGATTTTAGGGTTAGCGATCGGGATGGGACCGTTAGGCGCCTGGATTGCGATTAAAGAAGCGATTACTTGGACGCCTATATTTATTGGTTTAGCGGTGGCTTTCTGGATTGCGGGTTTTGATATGATGTATGCCTGTCAGGATAAGGAATTTGACCGTCAAGAGGGACTCTATTCTATCCCGGCACGATTTGGGATCCGGGCTACGTTGCTTATTTCAGCGGTGCTGCATTTTTTTACGGTAGCCTTGCTAATCTTGGTCGGGTTATGGGAAAATTTGGGATGGATTTATTATCTAGGAATTGGGGTAGCCATGGCCGTTTTAATTTATGAGCATCGCCTGGTTACACCGCAGGATCTAAGCAAGATGCATACCGCAGCCTTTGGTTTAAATCGATATGTAAGTATTATCATCTTTCTTTGTACCTTGGTTGATTTGGTGTGGATCTAAAAAAGATTTAATCATCCTTCGAGTTAAGTTAATCATAGGGACAGGAGGTCCGCAACGGGTTGGGAAAGTATGTAGTTGCGATAACCGGGGCGAGTGGGGTCGTTTATGCCCAACGGCTACTGCAAGTGTTAATTGATGGAGGGCACCATTGCCTGGTGACCATTTCCGCACCGGGTCAGCGAGTGTTGCGTGAAGAACTGGACTGGAACTTAGTAGGAAGTGAAAAGCAGATAGAAGAACAGTTATGGAATTATTTAGTGGCGCCGGCAACCGGGGTTGCTTCCGTGGTTGATTCTTTAGAAGTCAGAAATCGTTTCCGTTATTTTGATTACCGGGATATTGGGGCACCAATTGCCAGTGGTTCGGTACGAACGGAGGGAATGGTGATTATTCCTTGTACAATGGGGACGGTTTCCGGAATTGCTTGTGGCGCTTCCTCGGATCTTATAGAACGGGCGGCGGATGTAATTTTGAAAGAGAGGCGGACTTTAATCGTTGTTCCGCGTGAAACGCCTTTGAACGCGATTCATCTCCGAAATCTATTGACCCTGGCCGAATTAGGGGTCCATGTGGTCCCCGCTATGCCAGGGTTTTATCATCGGCCCCAGGAAATCCAGGAATTGGTTGATTTTATTGTAAGTCGAGTACTGGATTTGCTCGACTTAGAAAACCAGCTTTTTTTACGCTGGGGTACGCAGGAGAGGACAGAAGAAAAGTGAAAACTATTTCCTTATTCGCTGAAATAGAAGAAGATATGTTAAAAGTAGAACAAGAATTGCTTAAAATAGTTCAAGTGGATAATTTACTTTTGACGGAAGCCTCCACTCATTTACTCCAAGCCGGGGGCAAACGTTTACGGCCAGCGTTTGTTTTACTTGCGGGTAGATATAACAACGGTTCTCTGGAACAGTTATTACCTTTAGCCGTAGCCCTAGAACTGATTCATATGGCTAGGTTGGTACATGATGATGTAATTGATGCTTCTTTAACCCGTCGCGTAGTTCCAACGGTCAAGGCCTGTTGGGGGAATCGTGTTTCTATGCATACGGGTGATTATTTGTTTGCCGTGGCCTTAAAACTGGTTTCACAGTATGAAGATCCGCGAATTTTGCGTATTTTGGCGGATGTTAGTGTTAAAATGGTAGAAGGCGAGGTACAGCAGATAATCACGGCTTTTGATGTAGAACAGGGATTAAGGGATTATCTCTACCGTATCAAACGTAAGACCGCCTTGTTAATCTCTACTAGTTGTGGCCTAGGTGCCATTGCCAGTGGCGCACCGCCGTCAATCGTAGGGGGATTAATGCGATACGGTCATTATGTAGGTATGGCCTTTCAGATTACGGATGACCTGCTAGATCTTACTTCTACCGAAGCGGAACTGGGTAAGGCCGTAGGCAGTGATCTCAGTCAGGGGATTATTACTTTGCCGGTAATTTATACTTTACAAACCGAACCGATAGGTAGTCACTTACGGGAATTAATCAGAAACATAGAAAAAGAAGGTCAAGGATTAGAGGAGGCCCTGGATTTAGTGCGCCAGGGACCTGGGATTAAGAAGGCTATGGCTTTAACCAATCGTTATATCGATAAAGCCAAACGCGAATTAAACTGGTTGCCTGATCAATCTACCCGGGATACCTTGATTAATGTGGCTGAATTTATTAGTTACCGGAAGTTTTAAACTGGTTTTAACGATAAAGTTGAAATAGCAATTCCCGAAAGTTTAATCAACTTAAACTGGAAAGGGGTTAGAGTGTGGCTAAAGAAAAAGCAATGTCCTGGATTACGCACTTGGAAGAACTGCGGCGGGTCATTATCGTGTCCTTGGTTGCCTTATTAGTCGCTACCTTTAGCTGTTTTTTCTACAGTGATTTTTTATTGTCGCTCCTACAAAAGCCGATT
>JAAYQE010000149.1 GCA_012519455.1 Syntrophomonadaceae bacterium | reverse complement strand
CGCTTGCAGCATGGGCTTAAAAAGCTTAGCCTTAACGGCGATCCATTGGCCGGAGCTGCACCACGAATAATAACCGCAATTCCTTTTATCAATATTATTGAGCAAACTCAACAGGTTTATGAAAAGGTCATCGGGGACAGCGCAACTATAATTACTCATCATCGCTTGTCTGACCTGACAGTAAAATCGGATAATCTGGAAGAAATGACGATTGATAAGAGATTGTTGGAAGTGGAAGCCTGGGAAGGGGATGTGGTTTTAACTACTTTTGTTCAGTTGTTTCACTCCATCCTAACTGGAAAAAATCGTTCTTTGAAAAAACTTAATAAACTGGCCGGCAGCATCGTAATCCTTGATGAGGTTCAGTCCCTGCCGGAAGCTTATATGCCGCTACTGGCAGCAGTTCTTGCTAGCGTCTCCAAGTATTATGGAACCCGTTTTATCTTGATGACCGCTACCCAACCGCGGTTGTTAGAGTCAGCCGAGAAAATATTGCCGGAAGTACCGGCCAGCTTAGAACTCCTACCGGATAATAAAAAATATTTTAAAGAATTAAGGCGCACTCGCTTTGTTCCTTTCTTGCGTGAAAAACTGGATACCCAGCAATTTTTAGAGTTTTTTATGGCCAAGTGGCAGGGCCGGGAAGCAGCACTGGTGGTGGTAAATACCATAAAAAGAAGCATCGATATATTTACCGCTTTGCAACCAATACTGGCAGCGGTGTATCCAGAAGTTAAGCTATTATATCTTTCTACCAACATTATTCCCAAACAAAGGGAAAAAGTGATTGCCTTGGCCCGGCAGTATTTGACGGATAATCAGCCGGTGGTAATGGTTTCAACCCAGTCTATAGAGGCAGGGGTGGACCTTGATTTTGACCTGGGATTCAGAGATTTAGCCCCGTTGACCTCTCTTGTGCAAACAGCCGGACGAGTAAACCGGGAAGACAATAAAGAGCCATATGCCCCGGTTTATATAGTCCAGATACAATCAGATAATTCTTATGTATATAAACTGCATAATTTGGCTGATACCAAAGAATTACTAGCCAAATATTCGGAAATACCGGAAACGGAGTATCAAAATTTAATTGATGAGTATTACCGACGGGTACTAAATCGGCCATTATCCTCGGAATCGGAAACTATTTGGAATGATGGCATTTTAGGTTTAGATTTTGATGAAATAGAGAAATTTAAATTGATTGAAAATGCCGGGGAAGTGGTTGATGTGTTTGTGGAAGATAGTGATGAAGCGTCAGCTATTGCCAATGCTTATGAAGAATTAATTGGGGGGAAGGAAAGTATCGACCGGCAACTATTTGCCGGGTTAATTGACGAGAGGATGCTGACTAAGCTGGCTTCGTCTCCAAGTATATATGAAAGAAAGACCCTGCTCCGGGTTATTCGGGGAAAAATGAATCGGTATATCGTGCAGGTTAGGTTATCTCGGTTTAAGGATAATCGCCCTATAGAGTATGCAGCCAGGAATGGTATAAAGTCCGATTTGTTTTGGATACCACCAGGGCAAATAGATGATTATTATGACCGCCAAACTGGTTTTAAAGATGAAAAAGGTGGGGCTTTTATCTTTTAAAGTGTTTAGGTTCATATTACCAGGAGGCTTTTTATGGGGATTGAGGTTAATGGAACACTTATTCAGCAGTATTACATCTGTAAAAGGGAGGTATGGTTAACTTCACGACAGTTATCCGGTGATCAGGAGAATGAAAACCTGACTATGGGGCGAATTATCGGAGAATTCGCTTATAAACGGGATAATAAGGAATTGGATATTGGTGGCTCCAAGATTGATCTTATCAGAACGGAAAATGGTAATGTAGTGATCGGGGAAATTAAAAAATCTTCCCGGTTTTTAGAGAGTGCAAGCAAACAATTGCTGTTTTATCTGCTGCAATTAAAAGAAATGGGGATTAAAGCTCGGGGGGAGCTAATGATACCTGAAGAAAAAAAGAAAATACCGGTTGAGCTTGATTCCCAAAATGAACGAGACATTATCGCTGCCATAAAAGATATTAAAGCAATAATCGCTCGGGATACACCCCCGGGACCAGAAAGAAATAAGTATTGCCGAAACTGTGCTTACCGGGATTTTTGCTGGGCCTAGAATTTGGAGGAATGATCCGTGAAAAAGACTATCTATGTTTTCAATGACGGTGAATTTAAGCGCAAGGACAATACGCTCTTTTTTGAGATGGAAACAGGGAGAAAATATTTGCCCGTTGAAGATGTTAAAGAGATAGTAGTTTTTGGCGAAGTAGATCTAAACAAACGTTTTCTGGAATTTCTTACTCAGAAAGAGATTATTCTGCATTTTTTGAATAACTATGGCTATTATGTAGGTTCCTATTATCCTCGCGAACACTATAACTCCGGGTACATGATTTTAAAACAGTCGGAGTTTTACTTGCATGAGGATAAGCGGCTGCACCTGGCCAGGCGGTTTGTCCAGGGTGCAACGGCAAATATTATTAATGTAATTCGTTATTATCAAAATCGAGGTAAAGATCTGGAAAGAGAAATCAACAAGGTGATTAATCTTGCCGGTAGGATAGATGAATGTCGTAGTATAGAAGAACTAATGGCTATTGAGGGAAATATCAGGGAAGTTTATTACATGACGTTTAATACTATTATAGAGAAAGAGGATTTCGTATTTCGCGGAAGGAATCGACGTCCGCCCCAGGATAGAATTAATGCTCTGATCAGCTTCGGTAACACCCTAACCTATATTACCGTTTTAAGTGAAATTTATAAAACTCATCTTGATCCGCGCATCGGTTATTTACATGCTACTAATTTTCGACGCTTCACATTGAACCTAGATGTAGCCGAGATTTTTAAACCTATCCTTGTGGATCGGCTTATCTTCTCATTATTGGGTCGCAATATGCTCAAGGGTAGCAATTTTGACAGTAAGGTTAACGGGATTTTAATGAATGATAAAGGCCGTAAGGTATTCGTCGAGGAATGGGAAAATAGATTAAAGACTACCATAAAGCACCGCCAGCTAGGAAGGGAAGTGTCTTACCGGCGATTAATACGCATGGAGCTTTACAAACTAGAAAAGCATCTGATGGGAGAAAAGGAATACCAGCCTTTTATTTCACGTTGGTAGGCGGTGAGTGCGGTTGTTGTTATTTGTTTGTAATTAAATTATAGAATTAATTCAGGGGGTGAGGACAATTTTTGTTATTGCAGTCTACGATGTCGGTGAGAAGAGGGTGGCCAAAGTGTTAAAGACCTGCCGAAAATATCTGTACTGGGTACAGAATTCAGTGCTGGAAGGTGATATAAATGAAAGTACTTTTAAAAAGCTTAAGCTTGAACTAGCACAAAAAATTGACAAAGATTATGACTCAGTTATCTTTTATACTTTCAGGTCAACAAAATATTCGGAACGGGAAATAATGGGACAAGAAAAAGGGGGAAGTAATAATTTCTTATAGTAAAATATATTAAGAATAATATTTATTAAGGGGAAGAAAATATGCGTTTATCAATTGAATTTACATCAATAGACGAACGGGAATTAATAACTTTACCGCTCCATTATAATAGACTGCTCCAAGGTCTGATTTATCATTTTATTAAAGAAGAGATGCCGGAAATTCACGACGGGGGTTTTAATGTTGGAAATAGAAAGCTAAAGCTATTTGTATTTTCTCGAATTTTTGGGCAGGTACTTGGGATTAAAAATGGCCAAATTACATTTGGTTCCTCTATAAAATTTAAGGT
>JAAYQE010000148.1 GCA_012519455.1 Syntrophomonadaceae bacterium | reverse complement strand
TAGATTTGCACAAAATTGTACCTTTAAGGACTATGAAATATTTGGTTTTGCTAGTATTCTATTAAATAATGTAATATATGGATCAGGGAAGTTACTAAGAAAGGGAGGGGTATACTGTGATTAAACGAAGATATTTATCTTTAACACTAGTTTTTTTCCTGATTGTTTCATTGCTTATCCCTAGTAAACCAGTTCAGGCGGCTCGGGAATGGCAGCGTTATAATCAGGCCGAATCCCTGTATAAACAGGGAAATATACAAGAGGCTGCACCTATCCTGGAAGCCTTAGTATACGACATGCAAAAAATCGGGCAAAATGAGGCAGCCGGTTTTTGTGCTCAGTATCTCGGTAAAATAATGGACCAATGGGGACGTTATGAGGAGGCGGTAAAATATTATCGTCTAGAGGCGGAATTATGGGATCGCTTAGGGCATCAAGATTGGACCCTGACCGATAAAAGAAGAGCGGAAACCATTAATCCTGAGATTCAGTTGTTCATCGAAAAAAAGGTAGGAGCGGGTAGTGCGTCAGGCAAGCTTGAGCCGGCTAATGGGGCTATCTTCGGCACTACAATTTTACGCGATCCAGCCGTTAATGGTAGTCTAAGGAAAGCAGAGCAGGTATATGGCCGTTCATTCTCAGGCATCCTGGGCTATGTCCTTTGGGGAGATTTGCCATCGGCCGTTTCGGAAGTAGAAGAAGCGAAAAAAGCCGGAGTAGCCTTGCAGTTGGCTTGGCAGCCGGACCAAGGACTCCAATTGGTCCAAGATAATCAGTACACACGCCAATTTATTCGTGAGTTAGGTAAGTTGAATATACCGGTGTTCCTTCGTTTTGGGGGAGAAATGAATGGCGATTGGACGCAGTGGTCGGGTAATTCGGAGCTTTATAAGGAGAAGTTTCGCTTGATTGCTTCCCTAGTTCAGGAAGGAGCGCCCAATGTAGCCATGGTTTGGTCTCCGAACTATGTCCCGGAAAATGAAATAGATACCTATTACCCGGGGGATCAGTGGGTCGATTGGGTGGGGATAAACGCCTATTCGGATTATTACTTCCGGGGTGACCCGTATGCCGATACATATGCCACTATCCAAAATTATCAGGGCCATGAGGCCAATCCCATGACTAAATTTAAAGCTATTTACCAGCGCTACTCTTCCCGTAAGCCGATCATGATCTGTGAAACCGGTATAGCTTGGGCTAATTTGCAGCCGTATCAAGATGTTTCGGCCTGGGGAGCCTACAATCTAAAACGTTTTTACGGTTATTTACCGTTAGTCTATCCTCGCATTAAAGCGGTGTTTTATTTCAATAATGACCTTTCTGAGGCCTTGCCGGGAGTCGAACGCAGTCACTATCGAATATCCCAGAATTCCAGGATGTTGGAGGCTTTTCAAGAAGCTACCATTTCTCCCTGGTACCTAGACGATCCGCAAACAAGTTCACCCCTTACCTATGAGCGGGTTTCCGGGCAATTACCGGTTGCCGGTACACTAGCCTGTTATATACCACTGGGACCAACGCGGATATCCCGGGTGGAATATTGGGCTAACGACAGTTTAGTAGGGGCTTCCAATTGTCCGCCCTGGCGCGTAACTTATCAAGAAGGCCAGAAGGTCAGCGGTGAGTTGAAGGTTATCGCTTTAGATGAGGCCGGGCAATCAGTTTTAACCGCTAGTTTTTTAAGCTCACAACCACAAACCCCCGCCCAAATGACGGGACCGAGCGCGATTCGAATCATGTTTAACGGTCAACCTCTGGTCCTGGATGTGCCACCAATTATCGTAAAAGATCGGGTTTTAGTTCCTATAAGGGTGATTGCCGAGGAGGTTTTAGAAGCACAGGTAGATTGGGATGAAAAGACGCACACGGCTACTTTAGTATTAGAGGGGAAAACGGTTAAATTACGGATTAACGATGACCGGGCCTATGTAAATAGGGAATTAGTTAAGCTGGATGTACCTGCCCAGATTGTCAATCAGCGTACCCTGGTACCTTTACGGTTTGTCAGTGAATCTTTGGGGGCAGAAGTTAGTTGGGATGGACTAACTCAAACGGTGAACCTTACTCGGACTCGGTAAGCGGGAAAAGCTGTATTTTGATAAACCCTGGACCCATTAACTTAAATATACGGCGCGTAATATGCGATAATAAACGACAACTCCTTTCCTTAATTACGTTTAAAAATCTACGGAAGGGAGTAGTTGTTTTGTGCTTTTTCCTTAACTAGATAATCTTTTACGGAGGAAAATTTGTTTGTTTAGTCAATCAGTACAATTAATAATTGATTTTTTAATGAAATATGGTACTCCCGGACTTTTTATCCTTTCTTTTATTGAGTCATCTTTTTTTCCGGTCCCACCCGATATAATGCTGATAGGACTTTCCCTGGCAAACCCACGATTAGCTCTCTGGTATGCCCTGATCACTACTATGGCTTCGGTTTTGGGGGGCCTTTTTGGTTATTGGATTGGTTTAAAGGCTGGAAGACCGATCTTAAGAAGAGTGGTATCGGAGAAGATGATTTTTAAAGTGGAAAATCTTTTTAGTAAGTATGGGGGATGGGCCGTTGCCATAGCCGGCTTAACCCCTATCCCGTATAAAGTATTTACCATTGGGGCCGGACTATTTCGTATTAATATTTTGGTTTTTGCTTGTGCCTCTCTTTTAGGGCGCAGTACCCGGTTTTTTTTGGAAGGCGCGTTAATTTTATTTATCGGAGCTAGAGCCCAGGAACTTATTTATAATTATTTTGAAGAGTTTACCATAGGGGTTGCGACTATAGCTATCGTTTTATATTTATATTTAAAAAATAAAAAATCAAAATCTTGATGATGGTAGCTGGGATTTATTTCTATATATACGTTTAATAGATACAGGAACAGAATGTTCCTGTATTCATATTATGTAGACAAAAGTATTTATCAATTGTTAGCTGCGGCTAACTAATTTATTTTCTCTGTATGTTAGCCACGGCTAAGCTTATTAGGCGTGAGGCGTTTGGCTGCAGCAATTTTGATTAAAAAAGGGGAGAAGAGAAATGGAAAATCATTCCACTGCTTATACCCTGGCCGATTTAACTGTTGGTTCTATAGGTCAAGTAGTTTCTGTGGAATTAAATGGATTGTTAAGGAGGCGAATTTTGGATCTAGGATTAGTACCGGGAACACCGGTTCAATGTATTCGTAAAAGCCCTGCCGGTAACCCGGTAGCTTATCGTATTCGTGGTACCCTGATTGCCTTACGAAGTGACGATGCAAGACTAATTAAGGTTTATGCCCGGGGTAATTAGTCGAGGAATAACCGGTAATGGAGTGATGATAGTGCGGAATAAAGCGAGTTATGGTCAATATCTAAAAGAGTTCTTTGGTATTAACGTTAATCCTCATCAATCTGTTATTGCTCTGGCGGGGAATCCCAATGTCGGTAAAAGTACGGTTTTTAATGCTTTGACCGGACTACGGCAGCACACCGGGAATTGGGCGGGAAAAACCGTTTGTAATATGCAAGGTAATTTTGTTTATAAGCATAAATCGTTTTTACTGGTAGACTTACCCGGTACCTATTCACTATTAGCACATACGCTTGAGGAAGAAATTGCTCGAGACTTTATTTGTTTTGGTCGGCCGGATATCACCTTGGTCGTTCTTGATGCTACTTGTTTGGAACGAAACCTTAATTTAGCCTTACAAATATTAGAGATAACCGGGAGGGTAGTACTTTGTGTTAACCTCCTGGATGAGGCGGAAAAGAAAAAAATTTATATCGACATCCCGGAATTAGAAACGGAGTTAGGCGTGCCGGTGGTGGGTACAGCGGCCCGTAAAGGCGAGGGGCTGGAGAATTTACTTGAAGCTCTCTACCGAATGGTAATGGGAGCTAGTTCTACGGAGCCTCGGCAAATCATTTATTCTCAGGAAGTAGAAGAAGCGATCCAGCAATTAATGCCGGAGATCCAATTTTTGGTTGGCGATCAGTTAAATCCGCGTTGGGTGGCCTTGCGTCTATTAGATAGTGACCGTTCCTTTATTGAGCGTATTAGTTTTTATCTTTCTTACCGGCAGTCCTATTTTCCATCCACCCCGGAGGTAGCTATATGGTAATCAAGTCAGTACATCCATTGGTTGAACTATGTGCACAGGCGGAATCAATTCGCTATCGCTTGAATAATCGGCTGGAAGAACAGATTGTCTCGGATATTTACGCTAATGCTGAAAAAATTACCGCTAAAGTGGTGACCAGAAGCAGCTCCAAAACATCCCGTGGGGACTGGGATTCTCATTTAGATGATATTCTTACTTCCCGTTGGTTAGGTTATCCAATTATGATTGCTCTTTTAGGGGTGATTTTTTGGATCACCCTTAAAGGGGCGAATCGCCCGTCTGATTGGATCGCTACCGTGCTTTTTGCCTTTCAGGATCAGCTTACCGTATGGTTTCAATTAGTCCGGGCTCCAGCCTGGCTGCATGGCGTAGTAGTATTAGGGCTTTATCGGGCCTTAGCTTGGGTGGTAGCGGTCATGCTGCCACCGATGGCTATTTTTTTCCCCTTGTTTACGTTATTAGAGGATTTAGGATATTTACCCCGGGTAGCTTTTAATCTGGATAATACGTTGAGAAAATGTAAAGCCTGTGGGAAACAAATTTTAACCATGTGTATGGGTTTTGGTTGTAATGCCGCGGGGGTAGTGGCGT
>JAAYQE010000261.1 GCA_012519455.1 Syntrophomonadaceae bacterium | reverse complement strand
GCTATAAGTAGGGATGTAACCACTAAAATTAACATAGACAAGGCGGAAATATGAATTTCCAGGGGCATCATCTTCGGTGATACCCTGGAAGCCGCAAAAACACCCACCAAAGAGGTTATTGTACCCAGCAGGGATGCCAAAAATACAGTTAAATATTTTCCGGTCAATATGGAGAGCCTGTCTGCACCGGTTGCCAACAAAGGCTCCAAAGACATCCGCTCCTTTTCCCCTGCCCCGAGATCTATTGCCGCCGGCATTCCACCCACCAAAGGATATATCATCAGGAAAAACGGTAATATAAATGTAATCGCCATTAAAACTGCGGAGTCCCCCTTGGACTCTTGCCCTTCAGGTATATAAGCTTCTCTTTTTACAATAGCAGGTTGAAGGACTGACGGCTCAATTCCCATGTGCGCCAACCTCTCAAGCCTGACTTCTTCGCTATATCCGTTAATAACCCCTTCTACAATAGAAGCAGCCATGTCGGATTCATTGCTGACCTCGTCGAACATTATTTTAACCTGCGCCGGTATTTTTTTATCTATTTTGTCTTGAAAATTTTCTTCAATTTTGATCACAGCCTTGATGTCGCCTTTTTCCAGAGCGCTATAAGGATTATCTGCATCGATAATTTTAAGTCCTTTTCCGTTTTTTAAATAGTTAACTATATCCGCGTTTAGTTCATCCGTTTCAATAAAAACAGCGATATCATTTTGTAAATTCTTCTCCATTTTGCTCATGCCCTTACCCATAAAGTAAAACAGGAGGGGGAAGACCAGCATTGGAATCAGCACGCTCGCGATCCATGTTCTCTTATCCCTAAAGATATCCTTAATTTCTTTTCTGAAAACGAAAAATATGTGTTTAATGTTCATTTGATCCACCCACCAATTCTACAAACAGATCTTCTAAATTTTTATTATACTTTGTCTTTAGACTTTCTATCAATCCTGTTTCGACTATAACTCCTTTGTGTATAATTGCTATTCGTTCACATAATTTTTCAACTTCCGCCATGGAATGTGATGAAAATACTACCGTTTTGCCCTCCTCCCTGCACTCACCTATAAAACCGTGTATAGTCCTGACAGCCGTGATATCCAACCCCGC
Organism: Syntrophomonadaceae bacterium; assembly: GCA_012519455.1. GTDB lineage: Bacteria > Bacillota > Ch66 > Ch66 > Ch109 > JAAYQE01. The sequence goes on along the minus strand of JAAYQE010000261.1, from coordinate 762 downwards.
TGTCGGTTCGTCAAATAACATAATAGGCGGATTGTGTACAATAGAGCGCGCAATAGCTACTTTTTGCTTCATCCCCTTGGAAAACTTGCCCGTCCTTCTGTCTATATACTCACCCATATCTAATATATCCACCAAATAATCGATTCTTTCCTTGATTTTATCTTTGCCCATATCGTTTAGTCCGGCATAATAAGTAATATTTTCTCTGGCAGTAAGTCTATCATATAAACCTGTTTCACTGCCGAATAAAATGCCGATTTCTTTTCTCACTGCCTGCTGATTCTTTAAAATATCATTTCCGTTCAGTATAGCCGTTCCTCCGGTAGGTTTTAACATAGTAGCTAAAATTCGAAGTGTCGTCGTTTTCCCTGCGCCATTTTCACCGAGCAGGCCTAACACCTCACCTCTTGGAACGTTAAAACTTACATCTTTTAGCGCCTCTATCTCCTTAAAATGTTTCGTAAGTCTTTTAACTTGAATCATCTGATCACCACGCCTTTATTTTTCAGTTATACAGGCTATTGATTTAGCAGCTATCCCTTCACCCGTTCCTATAAAACCCAGTCCCTCTGTGGTTGTAGCCTTGATATTTATTTTGCCGACTTCAATATTTAGAACCGATGCAACATTATTTCTCATCTCTTCAATATAAGGTGCCATTTTGGGTTCTTGAGCAACAATAATGGCGTCCAGATTGTTAATAACATATCCCCCAGAATTTATTAAAATACCGACCTCACGTAAAAGCTCCAAGCTGTCTGC
>JAAYQE010000147.1 GCA_012519455.1 Syntrophomonadaceae bacterium | reverse complement strand
GCGGCATGGGTCATCCTGAGCGTTAGCGAAGGATCTTGCTTCTTAACGTGGGATAGATTCTTCGCATCGCTCAGAATGACAGTTTTAACATCTTATTTTCTTGTTAAAACGCTACCAAGATACTGGGGGAGATGAAATTGATTTCGACAAGACGTTCAACAGGAAAAATATTTAGAACAATTTTACTATTGGCTTTGTTGTTAGGAATGTTGCTGCTGCCGAGAATTGAGCTTTATGCAGTCGAGGCATTTTGTAATGGAATAAGTGACGTTTTGAATAGCGACCCCAGGCATAGTGGCTATGCGGTTGACTCGCCGTATGGTAAGGCAGAATATCTGTATGATACGCTTACTATTTCTGGTTCGGGGATGACGCAGGGGGATAAGATTTACTCTGTAAAAGATATTGAAAACTTATATGAGGACACCCGGTTTGGTTGTGACATTACTTACAGCCTAACCGGTAGTGAGGGGAGATATAGTACCTATACCCTGAGTGGTGTGCGTTTATATGAAATGCTGGTGCAAGCAGGCATTGATACTAGTTTGGCGGATAGTACCAGGGTAACCTTTATGGCCAAAGATGGCTACAATTCCATACGTACGCTGGGCGATGTTCGTAATACAGATCAATATAGTTTTTACAATGAAGAGGGAGAATCTCAGGCGAGTAATCTGCCGGTCATCGTGGCCTTTGCATCAAATGGCTATCCCTTGGTGGGGCCGATTGGTTTTCAGGGCTGGTTTGATACCAGTATTGTTGGTCTGAATGAGGAACATGCAAACGGCGGTGGCCCTCTGAAAATCACCTTTGGTCAAACTGCGCCAGGAAGTAACAATGCCCAGTATAACAGTAAATTACTAACCCGGATCATTATTGGCGATGATGTTAAGAGTACCCAGCATAATCGTGATACCTATAGCCAGTATGGAGATGACCCACTGACGATTCAGCTGATTAATTCGTCAACTTCTGAATTAATTAACAGCAAGACCTATACGGTCAGTGAAATTGAATCAATAGTCAATACCAAGAAGAATGCTCTGGTACGTAATTATTATCCGGACACAGTCGCTAATTATTATGAAGGAATTGATCTGTGGTATCTTTTAACTGATCAATTTGGGTTGACTGGAAACGAAGGCGAGTTTAGTTTTGTAGATGCTAGTGGCAGCGAATCCAGTCGCATTAATCTGGAATATCTACGCAATCCCAATAAGGACTATTCAGCTTATTACACCACGAAAGATGGATTGCAGATTAGCTGGGTAAAACCAGTTTTAGCTTATGCGCAAAACGGTGAGCCCCTGCAGGACCAAGGCCCCTTGCTGGTAGCCCTGCCCCAACATGAAATTTACTTGTCCCAGGGTCTGGTACAGGCATGTACGGGAATAAATGTTTACGTTGTACAGGACACCTGCACGCATACCATTAAACCCTACTCCATATGGAAAAATGACCAGATCACCTTTACCGGTGATGGCTTACATACGACCCATGACCTTTCAGTAGAAAACCTGGAACAACTCTTGGAATTGATTCAGGAAGACACCTATACAGTTGGTAGCGAAACGGTAGTTTATCGTGGAATCAAACTTTATAGTTTACTGACGAGTGATAGATTAGGTTTGAAGATGGAAACAGAGCGTATCGAAGTCTTATCACAAGATGGAAGTACCGCTAGTTTTACCCTGGATGAACTGCAAAGTAGCGAGCTCAATGTAATGTTAGCCTATGGAAAAAATAATAAACCATTGGTACCCTCTGAACAGCACGAAGGCTACGATGCAATTGCTGCCAACAGCGGAGGGCCCTTATGTCTGGTGGTAAATAACGATGCCCAACGTTGTCTTTCTCAGGTTACGCAAGTAAAGGTAATCGCCAAGGCGACCGAAAGTTGGCAACATGATCGAGAAGCACCGTATGACTCTTATTTAGACACAACTTTTTTACGCATTTGCGGTAGTGCGCTGGAACAACCGGTAGTGTATTCCCTACGCGAGTTAGAAGCGATGCATGAAGGAATTGTTCGCGAATATCTGGCTGCATCAGAAGTAATGGGCTATTACGAAGGATTAAAGCTTAAATATTTGTTGCAAACAGCTGGGATTATTAGTGCGCCAACCAAAATAACGGTATGCTGCCCTGAAGCTGATGGAACCGTATTTGCCAGACAATTGCTGGTTGATGATGTTTGGTCAGGGATCAGCAGTACCACGCAAAACGGAGCGATCAAGCCGGTGGTCTTGGCCTATGCTAAGGATGGCTATCCCTTGGTTAATCGTCTTGATCCAGAAGCGGGTTATGTTGAAACAGTTGACAACAACTATGGCCCTTTGCGCTTGGTGGTTGAAAACTCCAAACCCCTTTGTGTCAAATATGTGGCGGGGATTGTCGTTGGAGAGGGAATCCCGGTAGCCTATACCGTCAATTATTTGGATAAAACTAGTGGGGAAGCCATACGTAATCCTAAAAATAGTGTGGGTATAGATGGGGAAAGCATCGATACTGCTGATGAAAAGATTAATATTAGCGGTTATGTATTCAACCGTGCTGAAAAAGAGAAGCTCAGTCTGAACGTAAGTGATAAAGGAAGCAATGTGGTGAACCTTTATTATGATAAGCAGGCTGAACCGGCGGATACCATTGTTGAGGTTGGATTGGTGCTTTCCGGTAGTGGTATTCCCAAGCTTATGTATTTAACTAAAGATGAACTAGAACAAACGGCAGCTGGAACCCATCCGATCCAGACCAGCGAAACCAAAAGCTATTCGGTTTTGGCTAGAGGTGGAATAAAAACGTTTATCCTAGCCCAGGGGATTGACTTAGGGACCCTGCTGCAGAAGGCTGGGGTCGGAAAAGACAAATATGTAATCCAAACCATTAGTAATGACGGTAATCGGGTAGATCTTACCTACAATGGATCTACGGGAAAATTTGAGCCCGAGCGTTACTATTATGCGGATATCTTACCAGGGGACAATGGAACAAGTGGCCCGGTTGATCCTATTCTGGCCCTACGTCGGGCAATAAGTGATGAAAACGATCTTAATCCTCATCTGCCAACTGAGGAAGAACTGAAACCGGTTGAACAATATCCCCTGCCGACTTTGACCATAGGACAGACGAACCAGGGGGACTTTAACAACCAATTTAATAATAAGTATGTTCAACAGGTGATCGTTGGCAACAAATATATGAATGTGTTTAGTATTTCGGGAACCGGGTTGACGAAGAAACTATCTTATACGGTTCCTGATCTGATGCTAAAAGGCATGGAAAAAACCACGTTACAAGGAAAGACCTGTGAGGGAATAGGGTTGGCTCGTCTTTTAAGTACCATACGAAATTTAGACGATAACGCCATGGCCAGTTTTGTTACTAGTAGTAGCGGTGGTGTAACCATTTATTATCCTGCCGGTAAGATAGAACGTGTAACAGAATTGTTGATCGGCAGCCAGGATAATAACGCCATAAGGTTGGGCGACCTGAAGAATCCTGATAATAAGTATTTTTTGGCCTACAATATTGAGAGAAATACTGCAACCGTAGATAAGGGTGATACGTTGATTCCCCGGCCAATTTATTTGGTCAAGGAAGAGAAGATAGAACAAAACTTTGCCGACTTATTGGCTTTACAAGATAGACCCTATGTAAATATGGAGTCATATTTAACCAAGGCCGCAGATGGTACAGACAAAAACATTATCGTCCTGAAAACAGAAGCAAAGCAAGCCATACAGGAAGCGAAAAATGGATCAGTATTACTGTTCGTTATGAGTAAAGAAGCGACTAGCGTTTCACTGCAAATCAGTAAAGAAATGCTGGAGCAGATTCAAGCTAAAGACATGTATCTGCAGGTAAATATAGCTCAAGGGGTCTATATTATTCAAGCAAATGCTCTGGAGATGACCGGAATTGCTCAGGATTTAGGCAACGAAGATGTTGGGCTGCAGATTAAAATGAATGAAGTTTCCGAAGAACAACGCGAAACCATAAAGTCATCTTTACCGGCAAATTATACTTTACAGAGTATCCCCCTAAGTACGGACATTATCTGTACAGCAGGGGAAAAGCAAATCAAAATCAGTAATTTTTCTACGTATGTTTGCAAGGATCTGCTTTTAAGTGAAGAAATAATTCCCGCTCAATCTACCGTTTTATGCTGGGACGATGGTAGCAATATGTTTAGAGTGGTTCCAGCCGTTTTTATGGAGCGTAAGGGTAAGATCTATGCTCGAGCCTACAGCTGTAGTAATGGCGTATATGCAGTTGCGGCTGGAAGCAAAACATTTACAGATATACAAAAAAACGAGGCGCGGAATGACGTAGAGATATTGACCTCTAAATTAATTTTGAGTGGTAAAAACAATCAGGAATTTGACCCGAACGGAAGTGTCGATCGAGCTGAATTAGCAGCGATGGTGGTAAAGGCACTAGGCCTAAAAGGGCAGACATGGAAGGAAGCCTATTTTAGCGACGTTAACGGTAAAGAGTGGTTTGCTGATAGTATTGCCGCTGCTGCCAAGGCGAAAATCATAAAGGGAATGCCGGATGGCAGTTTCCAACCATTAAGAAATATTAACCGGCAAGAAGCGTTGGTAATGTTTTATAATGCACTGCAGATGGCCGGTATGAAATTTGAACTTAGTGATCAGGAAAACGATGCGCTAACAGCGGGGTTTCGTGATCATCAGGATATAGCTAGGTGGGCTTATCCGGCTGTCGCTGTGTCTGTTAAGACCGGTCTTATAAAAAATGAAGGTGATTTTGTTGCCGAGTATAAGCTTAGCCGGGCAGAAGCAGCGACCCTGATAGCGGGTTTGTTAAGGCTAACCGGGTTCATTGATGAGCGCACTAACCTATCGACTGTGGTTACAGAACCTACCATAACCCAAATAAGTAATAATAGCATTAAAGAAGAAGACCAAGGAATTTTAGTGGTAGAGGGCGCAGCTCTGACCCAGAAAAAACTCTATAGTCTAGACGATCTGAAGGCTATGACCGACATTATGGTAACCGACACTTATTTCTCGCGGGGCAAGGCCAAGGGAACCTGGGCGGCTGAGCAGCATGACACTTTTACCGGGGTATCCTTATATAAGCTTTTGTTGGATAAAATTGGGCTAAAAACTCTACCCATGGGGATAAAAGTTATTGGTGAGGATGGATATACCAAAGTTTTCACCTTAGAAGAGGTAACTGGTTTATACATGGACGAGACGAGGCCTAACGCCAAGCTGGAAATGATAATCGCCTGGTCGCAGAATGGTACAGAGTTTAAAAATCAATCATCACAGCCATTTAGGATTATAACTGGGCAGAAATATGAAGGCGATTATAATCGTCAAGACTGGGTTAACTATGCAAAAAAGATTTTGGTTTATTAGCTGTTATGTCCATTAGCAGAGAAGTTCTCTGCCGGTGTGCAGTTAAAAATAATTGCTTACCAGTCGGTTATTAAAGGGAGTCAAGGAGTGCGATTTAAGACGGGAATAATATTACTAGTATTGGTCACGCTTTTTAGCCTTGGGGGCTGTGCTAAACCGGGGGATGAAAAAACGCAATAGTACCGTCAAATATAAGTACCGTTCAGGAGACAATGGAAAAATTGCCTGCTGAAAAAGTTAACCAAACTAGTACAGAAACCAAGGAAGGTAGGATTGATAAGGATCTAATTAATGATCGTGGGGCTGAAAAACCCATTGCCAACCTTGAGGGCGGGATTACATAGATGAAACAGATAGTAGGCAAAAGCTGCGCATAATAATCGCTTGGTCACAGGATGGCCAAGAGTATGATGCTAATATAGGAGCTCCATTTCGCCTAGTTATGGGTCAACAATTTCCCGGAGATTATAATCGGCAAAAATGGGTGCATCAGATCGCTCAGATTGTTGTCAAATAGCAGTGAAATTGAAGATGGAGTTAGAAGAAAGGGAAAAGATATGCTCCCGAAAATAATGGCTCGTTTTTCCACGTTTGATTTAGTGTTAATAGCTGTACTGGCTGCGTTGGGGGTGGCTACCAAGCCGATTATTGTACCACTGGCTCACCTGATCACGGGACCGCTCTTCATTCCAGGGGGATCGCTGGCTGGGGGACTTTATATGTTCTGGTTAGTGGTTGGTTTGGGCCTAACCCGTAAATATGGTACGGCCACCCTGATTGGTTTAGTACAAGCTTTAATGGTCATTGGCACCGGGGTAATTGGTTCACACGGCGTAATGTCGCTGCTTAGCTATACCTTACCGGGAGTGGCGGTTGATTTAGGTCTTTTTTTAATCGGTAGACATAAGGCGGACTGCTTGTTTTGTTGTTTTATCGGGGGAATATTGGCTAATCTAACCGGTTCTCTTACGGTTAATGTGCTTTTTTTTAGGCTGCCGTTTATTCCCTTGCTGCTCTGTCTTTGCACAGCTGCCTTTTCAGGAGCATTGGGTGGCATTCTGGCCTGGCAGGTTTTAAAAGCTTTAAGAAAGTATAAAATAGGTACGCGATTTACAACGGCTTACAATGTTGATCAAATGGAAGTAGAACAGCGAACGGCTCAAATGGGGGGATATCAGCATGAGGGTAATAAATCAGCAGCAAAATAATAAGAAATTATATAGAATGATTATAATTATTCTCCTGGCTTTGGTGCTGGGGATTCTGTTACTGGCTTATCTGAATCGGCCTCAAGGCGCTGCTAATCCGGGAACCATCAGTATCGAAAGCCGGGGAGAAGTCATCGCTGTATTGACCATGAAAGAAGTACAGGCGTTGCCAAAAGTAGAAAAAGAGGTGACGATAAACTCGGCCAGTGAGGGCAAATCAACAGCTGTTTGGACCGGGGCCAGTATGAAGGATGTGCTGGATAGTGTTGATCCGCAACTGATTCAAAACGCGGAACAGGTACTCGCGCGTGCTGAGGATGGGTTTACTTCAGCTTTGACCTCCAAGGAAATTAAAGCTTCAGATGATGTACTGATCGCTTATGAGAAGAACGGAGAATTATTGAAGGGCAAGGCAGAGGGTGGAGTAGGCCCTTTTAGACTCATTCTGGCGAAAGATCCTTTTGGCAATCGCATGACTAAGTATTTGAACGTATTGGAGCTTAAGTGATGCCAGTGGTCAAGGTGAAAAACCTATACTATGCTTATCCTGAAGGAAAGTCGGTTTTGAAAGGGCTAAATTTTGAAGTTAAGGCCGGAGAAACTTTAGCCATAATTGGTCTGAGCGGCTCAGGTAAAACAACCTTATGTCAGTGCCTATGCGGCCTTGCTCCTCATGTGCTAGGGGGCCGGATGGAGGGGCAGGTTTTGATCAAGGGTCAAGCGACAACAGCATACCGATTACCCCAACTGGCCTGCGAAATAGGGATGGTCTTTCAAAACCCGGATATGCAGCTAGTTTGTACTACGGTAGAGGATGAAATTGCCTTTGCGCCAGAAAATCTTTGCTTGCCGCCTGAGGAGATAAGACGTAGAGTGGAAGAGATTCTTAGGTTGCTAAGTTTCAGCCATCTGCGCCAGAAAAATCCAGCAACCCTGTCCGGCGGGCAAAGACAGTTGTTATCGCTGGGAGCAGTTCTAGCCTTGCATCCCTCTATTCTGGTTCTGGACGAGCCCATGGCGTTATTGGATGGAAAAGGACGTCGTCTGGTGCGTGAAATACTGCTTTCCTTGCGCAAAGAGGGAAAAACGTTGATTCTTGTTGACCACGATGTTGAAAACGTTGATTTTGCGGATCGATTTCTGGTTATGGAAAATGGGGAAATAATCTGCCTGGATCGTCCAGCGGCGGTTATGGCCGATAAGGAATTTTTGCACCGGCACCAATTATTTTTTGGCTAGTATTAAGGCGTCAAAGCTTTAAAAGCAGCTGATTTTGATTTTTGTACTACGGGAAGATTTTTTACTTATTTCAGAGTGACCCAAAAAATATTTTCTTATTACATATAGAAAAGAAAGGTGATAAGTATGAAACATATGAAGTTAACGATTTTGACGCTGATTATGGTGTTGATGCTCTCTACAGGGGCTGCTGCGGCAGGGCCGGAGGTATACCTGGATGGTCAAGTGCTTTATTTTGATGTTGATCCTGTGCTTGAAAACAACCGTACCTTAGTTCCGTTACGGGGAATCTTTGAAGCGATGGGGGCTAAAGTTGAGTGGGACCAGGAAAGCCGGACCGCCAGAGCGGTGAAGGAAGATACAACGGTCATTTTGACGGTGGGAAGCACGAGTCCGATAGTTAACGGGCAGGTGCAGACCTTAGATGTACCTGCTAAAATTGTTAATCAGCGTATGTTGGCACCTTTACGTTTTGTTAGTGAGGCCTTCGGGGGGACAGTTAGCTGGGATCAGGCTGCATATAGAATTGATATTGTTTCGAAGACCGGCAGTACAGCATCTCCCCAGAACCAAGCCATTCTAAGCATTTCGGGCGAAAAACTCAAGGCAGCTATGAACTACAGCTTAAGCGACCTGCAGGGG
>JAAYQE010000146.1 GCA_012519455.1 Syntrophomonadaceae bacterium | reverse complement strand
GAAGTGGAGTGTTACGTAAAGGGACCGGGATCCGGCCGAGAAGCAGCGATTCGTTCACTGCAGGCAGCGGGGATTAATGTAAATATGATTAAGGACGTAACCCCGATCCCCCATAATGGTTGCCGGCCCCCGAAGCGCAGAAGAGTCTAGGAGGTGTTTTTTTAAGTATGGCAAGATATACCGGTCCGGTCTGTCGACTGTGTCGGCGGGAGGGGACCAAGCTTTTTCTTAAAGGTGATCGATGTTATGAGAAGTGCATCCTGGATCGCCGTGGATTTATCCCTGGGCAACACGGGCATAGCCGGGGGAAGAAGGTATCTGAATACGGACTTCAGCTGCGTGAAAAGCAAAAAGCGCGGCGATTGTATGGTATTTTAGAACGGCAGTTCCACAATTATTTTATTCGTGCGGAACGGATGCAGGGGATAACCGGGGAAAATTTACTTTCGTTATTGGAACGAAGGCTAGATAATGTTATATTCCGACTGGGTTTTGCCACTTCGCGCTCTCAAGCCCGGCAGATGGTTAGACACGGTCATTTTCGCTTGAACGGACACAAAGCCAATATACCTTCTATGATTTTGCGCCCTGGTGATGTAATCACTATTCGGGAACGTAGTAAGGAAACGCCTTTGGTTCAAGAAAATCTGGAAGCAGCAAAACACAAAACCCCTCCGGTCTGGCTGGAACTAGATCTCGAAGGGATGCAGGGACGTATTCTAGGTTTACCTACTCGCGAGCAGATTGACGTACCGATTGAGGAAACTCTAATCGTTGAGTTATATTCCAGGTAGGTACATTAGCGCCAGCCTGTCGGCAAGTTGACAGTTTCGGGAGAAGGGGGGCTTGATTTCCTTTGCTGGAAATTGAAAAACCGAAGATTGAATGTGTGGATAAAAGTGAAGATGATCATTATGCTCGGTTTGTTATTGAACCGCTAGAGAGAGGCTACGGGATTACCCTTGGAAACTCATTGCGACGGGTCCTGCTTTCCTCTCTACCCGGGGCTGCAGTTACTTCGGTGAAAATCGATGGGGTGCTGCATGAGTTTTCCACTATACCAGGCGTCGTCGAAGACACCACGGATATCATCCTTAACTTGAAAGCCCTGCGGCTTAAAATGTATACCGAGGAGAATAAAACTATTCGCATTGAGGCTCAAGGGGAAGGGGAAGTTAAGGCTGCAGATATCAAGGCGGATTCTGATGTAGAAATACTCAATCCAGAACTACACTTAGCTACCTTAAATCCGGATGGACGGTTGTTCATGGAACTGGCTGTAGAAAAGGGGAGGGGTTATGTTTCAGCAGAAAGAAACAAAAAACCCGACCATGTTATTGGGGTAATTCCCATAGACTCTATTTTTAGTCCAGTAACTAAGGTGAACTTTACCGTAGAAAACACCCGGGTGGGGCAGATTACCGACTATGACCGTTTAACGTTAGAAGTCTGGACCGACGGGAGTATTACCCCTAGTGAAGCGACAAGTTTGGCGGCTAAGATCTTGAGTGATCACCTGCGGTTGTTTATAGGTCTTACGGAAAATATTAGTGACGTGGAAACGATGGTAGTAAAGGAAGAAGATCCTCGCGAACGATTACTAGAGATGACTATTGAAGAACTCGACTTGTCCGTTCGTTCCTTTAACTGCCTGAAGCGAGCGGGAATAAATTCTGTTGGCGAGCTGATCCAAAAGAATGTTGAAGATATGATGAAAGTACGAAACCTAGGTAAAAAGTCCTTGGAAGAAGTGGATAAGAAACTGGCGGAGTTGGGACTTGCTCTACGCCAGTCAAATGAATAATGAACTAACCTACGGGGAGGATGGCACAAGATGGGCTACCGAAAATTAGGCCTATTATCGGCTCATCGCCGGTCGGTGTTGCGGAATGGGGTAACCTCCCTGCTCCGGGAGGAAAGGATTGAAACTACGGAGACCCGCGCTAAGGAATTGGCACGATTGGCGAATAAAATGATAACTCTAGGTAAAAAGGGCGACCTGCACGCAAGGCGTCAGGCAATAGCTTTTATTACCGACGAGGATGTGGTTGTCAAGTTGTTCGATACTTTGGGACCAAAATATGAGGACCGGTCTGGCGGTTATACCAGGATTATTAAAACTGGGTTTCGTCGGGGAGACGGGGCTCCAATGGCTATATTGGAACTGGTATAATTATCGACCGAGGGATCAACGAATTAAGCCGGGAAGAGAGGCTTGTCTTCGCACGAGAAGTGTGAAAAATGCTGCTTGTTTCCCGGCTTTAGTTGTCTAAAAGGACCGGATGGGTAAAAAAGGGGGGGAGAGATCAAAGGATGATCGAAATTAAAAACTTATCACATCACTACCGAGTACCAGATGGTTCCGTAATTCAGGCTTTACACCAGGTGAATTTAAAGATTCAGGAAGGTGACTTTATCGGGATTGCAGGACCTAATGGCTCGGGTAAATCAACGCTAGCGAAACATTTTAATGCTTTGTTAATTCCAGGTTCTGAGGAAGGACAGGTTTTAGTAGATGGAATGGATACGCGAAATTATAATCTGGTCTGGAAGATTCGTCAGCGCGTAGGAATGGTCTTTTCTAATCCGGATAATCAGATCGTTGCCCCGGTGGTAGAAGAAGAAGTGGCTTTTGGTCCCGAAAATTTGGGGGTAGAAACTGCAGAGATTCGTGCCCGGGTGGATGAGGTATTAGCTCAAGTAGGGATGCCGGGGTTTCAAAAGAGGGCCCCTCATTTATTGTCCGGAGGGCAAAAGCAACGTGTAGCGATTGCCGGGGCGTTGGCCATGCAACCGCGTTACTTAGTCCTGGATGAACCAACATCAATGTTAGATCCGCAAGGCCGGCAGGAGGTATTACGTACTTTACGTAATTTGAATGATCAAGAAGGGATAACCGTTATTTTGATAACTCATAATATGGAGGAATTACTTGAGGTAGACCGGCTAATCGTGATCGCGGCCGGACAAATCATCCGCGATGCTCCCCCTACCCAAATTTTTCGCGAAATGGAGTGTTTGAGAGAACACGGTTTGGATGTACCTGAGGTAGTTAAATTTAATGGATTACTAAGGGCACAGGGCGTCCAAGTTCCTTTTGACTGCCTAACTGTAGATAGTTTGATATCTTTTTTGCATAGCTAACTTAAAAAATACCTTTACGGAATAGTTAACTAGTGATAAGATTGGGTTAACGAGTGCTTCCAGGGGGAAACAAATGGCGCTATTACTTGAAGATCTGAGTCATGTATATATGCCCGGAACCCCTTTTGAGACTAAGGCCTTAGAGGGGGTTAATTTAAAGGTGGCTACCGGGGAAATGGTAGCCATAATTGGTCCTACTGGTTCCGGTAAATCTACGTTGGTACAGCACCTGAATGGGCTCCTAAAGCCTACTTCCGGTCGAATACAGGTAGACGACCTGGACTTGTCTCAAGCGCGAAGTGAGCAATTTAGAGCCCTGCGCCAGAAAGTAGGCTTAGTTTTTCAGTTTCCGGAGGAACAGTTATTTGAAGAGACCGTGTTTATGGATATCGCTTTCGGTCCTCGGAATCTGGGCTTACCGGAGGAGAAGATTGCGTCCCGGGTGCGCTGGGCCATGGAAGCCGTAGGTTTGAACTATAAAGAATTACATCAGCGTTCTCCGTTTCACCTGAGTGGTGGACAAATGCGTCGGGTTGCTATCGCCGGGGTTCTGGCCATGCACCCGCAAATTTTAATCCTGGATGAGCCTACGGCCGGCTTAGATCCCCAAAGTCGGGATAGCCTATTACGCCAAATACGTTTTTTGTGGAAAAAATTATCCCTTACGGTTCTGTTGGTTACGCATCACCTTTCCGAGGTAGCCGTACAGGCCGATCGGATTATCGTTATGCACCAGGGACGAATTATTTTAGATGGTAAGCCCGGTGCGGTTTTTCAAGAAGTAGATATTTTACGCGATATTGGGTTAGGTGTTCCATTGGTCTCCGCCATTCTAAGCGGACTGCGCGAAAAAGGCTGGCCCCTACCAGCGAATTTGGTAAGCGTCGAAGAAGCAGCGTACCAAATCGCTAAGATTTATCGGCAGAACCGTTCTAAAGCCGGATTGGATAGAGGAGTGATGTCGTGCTAAAAGATATTACGGTGGGTCAGTATTTACCGGGTGATTCGATCATCCATCACCTTGATCCCCGGACGAAGCTGATGGTCACAACTTTATTTATTTTAGCTATTTTTCTTATTGTAGATTGGCCCGGTTTACTGGGCCTAGGTTTATTGTTAGGTATTATTTATATTTTATCTGGATTACCAGGCATCATGCTGCTCAAAGGACTCAAGCCTTTATTGTTTCTTCTGATAATTGCGCTTCCCTTGCAGATTATGTTTACTCCCGGGGAGGTAGTGGCAACGCTAGGGCCTGTGTTGATTACTCGGGAAGGTTTGTATCAAGCCCTTTTATTAAGTTATCGGCTAGCAGCCTTAATTTTAACTACTTCCTTTCTTACGTTAACTACTTCACCAGTAGCGTTAACGGATGGGTTAGAGCGCATGTTAAAACCTTTGGAGCGGATTAAAGTTCCCGCTCATGAACTAGCTATGATGACCACAATTGCCCTGCGATTTATACCTATTTTTGCAGAAGAAGCAGAAAAGATTAGAAAAGCACAGCAAGCCCGAGGAGCGGATTTTGACAGTGGTCGATTGATCCAACGTTTGCGGAATTTAATATCTATTTTAGTACCTTTATTACTTAGTGCCTTTCGTCGGGCCGATGATCTGGCCTTAGCGATGGAAGCTCGCTGTTATCGGGGAGGGGAAAATCGCACGCGTCTTATCCAGTGGAGGATGGGGGTGCCAGATTATCTTACGCTTCTGATTGGCTTAGGTTTTTTAACTTTTTCCCTGATGGAACGGATTTGGTTTTAAGGCCAATTTAAGGAGAGTTTTTAATTGCGCAACATTAAGGCTCTTATCGAATACGACGGAACCGGCTTTAAAGGATTTCAGATCCAACCCCTAGTACGTACGGTACAAGGCGAACTGGAAAAAGCTTTGCAAAACTTAACCCAGGAAAAGGTAAAAGTAATCGGGGCCGGACGTACTGACGCGGGAGTACATGCCTTAGGTCAAGTGATTAATTTTTCCACTGCGGCTATGATTCCGGTGGAACGTTTTCCTTTAGCTTTGAATCGTTATTTACCGGAAGATTTACGGGTTTTAGCCGCTGAAGAGGTGGCAGCGGATTTTCATGCTCGTTTTACGGCTTGCTGGAAAACTTATCGATACCTGTTTCGCCGTGGAAAAACGGAAAAGGTTTTCTGGCGTAATTATGCTTTAGTACTACCGGCTGACCGGGAGCTTAATCTAAGGGCTATGCAAAAAGCGGCCCAGTTCTTAGTAGGAAAGCATGACTTTAGTGCTTTCTGCGCAAGCGGTTCTGAGGTGAAAAATTACGAGAGAACTATTTGGCATTGCGGTTTTCGCAAATGGAATACGGGTTGGGCCCTGGAGGTTACGGCGGACGGTTTTTTGTATCATATGATACGTAATATTTTTGGTACCTTACAAGCCGTAGGTGAGGGAAAGCTTATACCCGAGGATATACCACAGATTTTGGCTAGTCGTCAACGCTCGCAGGCCGGACCTACGGCTCCCCCGCAGGGATTGTATCTGGTTCAAGTAGGATATTATCCTTGGGTCAAAAAGCATTGTTTTCTTGACATAAATGGAAAGATTGACGTATAATATTTTCGTGTGAATTTGCCCCGAACCGCTGTGAGCCCCAGCTGGATCGGTAAAGCAAACAGAACGGGAAATAGAAATAGATGAAGCTTGAAAATTAAAGGCAAGGATTAACTTACAGAATTAAGGAGGTCTGGCCATGAAAACCTATATGGCCAAGCCTGGGGAAATACAGCGTAAATGGTATGTGATTGACGCTACTAATAAAACCCTGGGTAGGCTCTCTTCGGAGATTGCCGTGATTTTACGAGGCAAGCATAAGCCCGTATATACTCCACATGTAGATACTGGGGATCATGTAATTGTAATTAATGCGGAAAAAGTTAAACTTACGGGTAATAAACTGCAGAATAAGAAACATACCTATCATACCGGCTATCCGGGCGGACTGAAATCAATTGATTATCGCACTATGCTACAAAAAAATCCGGAGCGGGTGATTGAAATTGCTGTAAAGGGCATGATCCCGCATAATCGGTTAGGACGAACTATGTTCAAGAAGCTTAAAGTTTACCGTGGGCCTGAACATCCACACCAGGCTCAGAAACCCGAAGTTTGGGAACTCCGTGGTTGCTAGTATAGCAGGGAAGGGGGAAAGTGGATAGATATGGCACAGGTACAGTTTTATGGTACAGGTCGGCGTAAAACCTCGGTAGCCCGGGTACGTATCGTTCCCGGAACCGGTGAAATACTGGTAAATAACCGTAACGCGGATGAATATTTTGGCAAGAAGACTTTAGGCGTAATTATCCGTCAGCCTCTACATTTAACTAACTCAGTGGGTAAATTTAATGTCCTGGCGCGAGTTTATGGTGGAGGAACTACCGGTCAGGCTGGCGCAGTCCGTTTAGGGATTGCCCGAGCCTTAATTAAGGCGGATGGAGAATTGCGACCGGTTTTAAAAAGAGCTGGTTTTCTAACGCGGGATCCGCGAATGAAGGAACGGAAAAAGTATGGCTTAAAGAAAGCCCGAAAGGCTCCCCAATTTTCCAAACGATAAGATTATCCGGTTTATACTGGAAGAGGCTGTCCCAAGAGGGATGGCCTTTCTTTTATATTCAAGTTTAGCCGGAAATTAATAAAAGGTATAATCAGGTTTATTTGAGAATATGGATAGTTAATAGAACGTCTAGAGCCAGTTTCTGGAGGGATGGCCCTTGTTCTGGATTCGTGCTTTTCGTTTCCGGATAGCCTGGTTTATAGCCTTGTTATTGGTTATTTCTTTTTTGTACGCTTTGCGGCAGTATTATCTTGAACAAGCAGCAGACCGCGCTATTGAAGCCTGGTCCTGGGCCGTTGCGAATCGGATTATTGTTGTTGACCCAGGGCATGGGGGTATTGACCCGGGAGCAGTGGGACCCAGTGGAATCAAAGAAAAGGATATCACGCTGATGGTGGGGCAAAAGCTAGGTCGCATCCTCAGTGGAGCCGGGGCAGCGGTTATTCTTACCCGGGAAGAAGATGTAGATCTAAGTGATCCGGGCCCAGGTACCTTATTAGAAAAAAAGCGACAGGATCTGGCCCGGCGGGTGGCTTATGCTAATCAGCGAGAGGCTGACCTGTTTTTGAGTATCCACGTTAATAGCTTTCCCTCCTCGCGCTGGTGGGGAGCCCAGACTTTTTATCTTCGGGATAGTCCGACCGGAAAGCAATTAGCCCAGGCGATTCAGGAGGAATTAATTCGGGTTTTGGGTGATAATAATCGACGTAAAGTAAAGCCGGAGATTTATTTTATTATGCAGAATACCCAGATGCCGGCGGTCATAATCGAAGTTGGTTTCATCTCTAATCCCCGGGAAGAAAAATTATTAATGGATCCCCTTTATCAGGAGAAAATCGCCCAAGCTATATATGCCGGTGTTGTACAGTACTATCGACAGGAGTTTAAGGCCCGAAGCGAACCACCAACCAGAGATACTTAACAGCAATACCTATGTACACTTCAGTGAAACAAGTATGGCGAAGCCTTTTTCACTCCTAATACTTGTCATCCGGTTGGGTCATCTGCCATAATCATTAAATATAAGCCTTAGGAATTAGATTTTATAACCCATAAACTAATTATCGACGAAAAACAAACAGATGAGGTAAAGTAATGGCTACTATTGAGTTGATCGCTACCGCCACCTTCGGGCTAGAGGCTGTAGTGGCCCGAGAAGTACAAGCCCTAGGCTATACCGAACTTAAAGTGGAAAATGCGAAAGTAACTTTTAAGGCCGATGAACGAGCGATCGGTCGTACCAACCTGTGGTTACGTAGCGCAGATCGTGTTCTGATAAAAATGGGAGAGTTTCCCGCCACCTCTTTTGAAGAATTATTTGAAAACACCAAGGCTTTGCCGTGGTCGGATTGGCTTCCGGAAGACGCTAATTTTCCGGTTGAGGGCAAATCGATTCGCTCCAAGTTATTTAGTGTTCCTGATTGTCAAGCCATTGTGAAAAAAGCCGTGGTAGAAAGTATGAAACGACGTTACCCATGTCAGTGGTTTTCCGAAACGGGGCCGCGTTTTACGATCGAAGTAGCCCTGCTTAAAGACGTAGCGACCTTAACCATTGATACCAGTGGGGCCGGTTTACACAAGCGCGGGTACCGTAAATTATCCGGAGCTGCTCCGCTTAAAGAAACACTAGCTGCGGCTCTGATCAATTTGAGCTACTGGAAACCGGAAAGAGTCTTAGTGGACCCTTTTTGCGGTTCGGGGACCATTCCAATTGAAGCGGCATTAATCGGTCTTAAGCGAGCTCCCGGGTTGAAAAGGAATTTTGCCGCTGAAACCTGGCCCCTTATTCCCGCAAAATACTGGCGGGAAGCCCGAGAAGAGGCGAAGGATCTAGCGTTGCCGGACGCTAAGTTGTCGATTCGGGGAACGGATATTGATCGAGAGGTACTCCGTTTAGCCCGCTATCACGCCCGGGAAGCCGGGGTTGAGGGATGTATACACTGGCAGCAGATGCCGGTAAGCGATTTACGGGCCCGGCAGAAATACGGCTGTATTATTTGTAATCCACCTTATGGACAACGTATGGAGGAATTACGGTCGGTTGAGCGCTTGTATCGGGAGATGGGCCAGGTATTTAAACCACTGGATACCTGGTCGTTTTATGTATTTACGGCTCACCCTCAGTTTGAAGAATGTTTTGGGCGCCGTGCGGACCGCCGGCGGAAACTGTATAATGGTCGTATTGAATGCCAGTATTATCAATATTACGGCCCTCGGCCCCCTTCTTCGTAGATTTAACCGAGGGACAGGAAAATGACGGTAAATGTCGAATTGATTGAAGGAGAAATTAAGAAATTTTAAGCAAAGTAGGAGGAGAGAGAGCGTGGCTTTACCCCTGGAGGGAATTCGTGTTTTAGATTTGTCTCAGTTGTTACCTGGTTCCTTATGTACGCAAATTTTAGCTGACCTAGGGGCTGAAGTTTTAAAAATTGAAAATCCTAAGGGTGGAGATATATTTAGATGGACTCCACCCCTGGTTAAAACCCTAGGTAGTTTTTTTCATGTCACTAACCGGAACAAAAAGGGGATGAAGTTAAACCTACGGGATCCTGAAGGTCGGAAAATCTTTTTGAAAATGGTTCCCCAGGCAGACGTATTACTGGATAATTTTCGCCCTGGGGCTATGCAACGTATGGGTTTGGGGTACGAAGACTTAAAAAAAATTAACCCGCACCTGATTTATTGTTCCTTGACTGGGTTTGGTCAGGATGGACCTTACCGGGATCGGGCAGCGCATGACCTTAATTTTTTGAGCTTGTCGGGGGTTTTAGATTTACTGGGGGAAAAGGGAGGAAGACCGATCGTTCCGGCGGTTCAAATTGCCGGGGCCGGCGGGGGAAGTATAAACGCGGCACTGGGTATTTTGGCTTCCCTGTTGCGTCGCGAACGGACCGGCGCCGGTCAGTATCTAGACGTAGCTATTTTAGACGGGCTTAATCCTTTTCTGGCCCTATCTATGTCGCAATACCTGGCGGACGGCCAGTTACCCCGGCGGGGTGAGACTTTGGTAGGGGGAGGCTATGCTTTTTATAACGTCTATGAAACTAGCGATGGTAAATATTTAGCGCTGGGTTCGCTGGAAGAAAAATTTTGGGCGGAATTTTGTCGGGCTATAGATCGGGAGGATTTAATTGCGGAGCAATTTGCCCCGGCGCCGCGGCAGGACGAATTAATTGACGAAGTGCGTTCGATTATCCGGCAAAAGACCCGGCAGGAATGGATCGATCTGCTCAGTCAGTACGATACTTGCTTCTCCCCGGTTAACACCTTGGAAGAAGCCTTGCAGGACCCCCACATTCAGCATCGGGGCTTGTGGTTTAAAGGATTTCACCCGGTAGATGGCGAAGTAGGGCAACTAAGGTTCCCCATAAAGTTTTCTGAGGATCAGCCCGGCTGGCGTATGCCGGCGCCAAGTTTTGGAGAGCATACAGAGGAGATTTTGCGCCGGCAGGGCTATGACGCAGATGAAATTGCGGATTTAGCTACTCGAGGGATTATTTAAGGACCATCAACGTCCAGATTTAGATAATATCATTTTTGGTAGGTTTACGCTTATTTTACTGGCCGGACTGATTGGCTTTTTAGTGGTACTGGCGAAACAAGAATTTGGTTTTGTTTTAACAGAGGAGTGAGTTTCGGTGGATCGTGCTACGAATAATCAGACCATTAAGCAGCAGCGGGAAAACCCGGTCAGGGGTGAATTATTAATGGTAGCCTTTGCCCCCCACCCGCCAATTATGATACCGGAAGTGGGACGGGGCGAGGACCAAAAGGTAGAACAAAGTCAGAAGGCTATGTACCGGTTGAGGGCTGATCTTCAAGCGGTACAACCGGATACTTTTATTTTTATAACCCCGCACGGGCCGGTATTTCAAGATGGTCTGGCCTTGTACGGAACTTCGGTTTTAAAGGGTGATCTGAGTCAGTTTGGTGTTAGTCAGGTGTCTTTCTCCTATCCCAATGATCTTGAATTGGCCCAAGTAATTGGGGAGGAAGCGCGGAAGGACGGTATTTTAACCGTACTTTTGGATGAACTCCAGGCCGACTATTACGGGGTATCTACGAGGTTGGACCACGGAGTTCAAGTACCATTGTATTTTTTGCAAGGCAATGGCCAACTAGCTACTAGCGGGGAAAATCCGGTAAAAATGGTGGTTATGGCTTACGGCCTATTACCTTTTGAGGATTTATACGCTTTTGGGATTGCACTTCGTAAAGCCGTAGAGCGCACCGGGCGTAGGGCGGTATTAATCGCGAGCGGAGATCTTTCCCACCGCCTGATTCCCGGGTCCCCTTCTGGTTATCGGGTTGAAGGACCGGTTTTTGACCGGCGGATAAGGGAAATTATCGCTCAAGCGGATGTTCCCGGACTTTTCACCCTTCCCCCGGGTCTGGCCGAACAAGCGGGAGAGTGTGGACTGCGTTCGTTAGTTATTGCTTGGGGCGCAGTAGATGGATATCAGGTGAACCCAAAGGTTTACAGTTATGAAGGTCCTTTTGGGGTGGGTTATTTGGTGGCTAATTTAGGAATTGGACAACCGGATCCTGCGCGTCAGTTGTTAGCGCAGCTAAAAGAAAGACGTCAACGGTATATGCAGGAGTGCCGGGAAAAAGAATCGCCTCTCGTTTGTTTAGCGCGGGAAAGCTTAGAAACGTACGTACGAGAGGGGCGGCGCCCAGCTGTTATAGAACCCTTGCCGGAAGAAATGCGGTTTCCGGCCGGAGCTTTTGTTTCGATCAAAAAAAGGGGTCGTTTACGCGGTTGTATTGGTACGATTACGCCAACCCAACCGCGCCTAGCCCAAGAGATTATTGAAAACGCAATTAGCGCTGGGTGTCGTGATCCCCGTTTTAACCCGGTCGATGAGTCGGAGTTGGGGGACCTGGTTTATTCGGTAGATGTTATGGGTGAGCCGGAAACGATTACCAGTATTGAAGAATTAGATCCAGCGCGTTATGGCGTTATTGTAAGCCATGGTTCGCGGCGGGGTCTATTATTACCGGATTTAGAAGGAATTGAAACCCCGGAAGAACAAGTAGCCATTGCCCGGCAGAAAGCCGGTATCGGGCCAGATGAACCGGTTAAACTGGAGCGTTTTACGGTGCATCGTTATACTTAATAGTGGCGTTTAATTTTGTCATCTTGAATCGTTTAGGAAGGGGAGCGCTATTACTATGCGCGAGGCTCTCTTTTATGAAAGTAAGGGTGATAATCAGGTACAGTGTTTATTGTGCCCCCGGCAGTGTCGGCTGCAGCCGGGGAAAACCGGCTCTTGCCGGGTGCGGATAAACCAGCAAGGAAAGCTGCAAACGCTTAATTTCGGTCGGGTTTCAGCTTATGCTTTAGATCCTATCGAAAAGAAACCTTTATATCATTTTTATCCAGGCCGCACGATTTTCTCCTTGGGCACCGTAGGTTGTAATTTTACTTGCCAATTTTGTCAGAACTGGAGGATTGCTCAGGCTGAACCGACAACGATAAAGCTAACCCCAGAACAGACGGTAGATATCGTCCAGCAGTTGGCTGCAGAGCATAACTGTATTGGGCTGGCTTTCACTTATTCCGAGCCTTTAGTCTGGTATGAATACGTTTTGGAAACGGCAGAAATGGTACAGCAGGCCGGAGGGAAAAACGTATTGGTGACCAACGGATTTATTCAGGAAAAGCCTTTTCAGAAACTACTACCTCTTATTGATGCGCTGAATATCGACGTTAAGGCTTTTTCCAGTGATTTTTATCGGCGCTGGTGTAAGGGGGATTTAGCTCCGGTGCTTCGCACCGTGGAACAGGCGGTACAGCACTGCCACGTAGAGCTAACTACTTTACTGATTCCTGATTTAAATGATTCAGAAGCTGAGATTCGTTCCCTGGTGGAATGGGTAGCCGGCTTAGATCCGGATATTCCTTTGCACTTTTCTCGCTATTTTCCTAATTATCAGTTTGACCGACCCGCAACACCAATAGAAACCATGGAAAAAGCATACGATATCGCGCGTGAAAAACTTAATTACGTTTATCTAGGAAATCTCCCGGGTAATACCGGAAGTAATACCTTTTGCCCGGAGTGTTTTCAGGTCCTTATTGAACGCCAGGGGTATCAGGTGGAAATCGTCGGGCTAGCGGATCAAAAATGTATTAATTGTGGTGAAAAGATTAATCTTGTGCTTTAGGTTAGCCCAGTATATATTCCTAAAACTCCCTCTC
Source organism: Syntrophomonadaceae bacterium (assembly GCA_012519455.1). Classification (GTDB taxonomy): domain Bacteria; phylum Bacillota; class Ch66; order Ch66; family Ch109; genus JAAYQE01. The sequence continues at coordinate 22,051 of JAAYQE010000146.1, read as the reverse complement.
TGCTTTATCCCGAAAAAAAGAGGATATTAGCCATAGAATGCGAAATTCATTTAAGCAGTTTTAAGGGGAGAAGGGGTGGGTAGCCGGATGCAAGGTTATAAAGAACGTGCTCTTGAAGAACTGACTACGGTAGAAGGCTTAATTAAAGAAATAAGTAGAGGCATTTATCAGCAACCAGAATTAGGGAACCAGGAGTTTAAGGCGGTGCAGTTACTGGTTACCGGCTTAGAACAACATGGTTTTAATATTACCCGTGAATTAGCGGGTTTGCCTACGGCCTTCAAAGCCGAATATCCAGGAAAGCCGGGCGGGCCACGGATCGCTTTTTTAGCGGAGTATGATGCTTTACCTGAATTAGGGCATGCCTGTGGCCACAACTTAATTGGTGCAGCCAGCTTTGGCGCCGGTTTAGTGGTTAGCCGGTTTTTGAAGGAAATACCGGGTTCGATTCTGGTGATTGGTACCCCAGCGGAAGAAACGAATGGAGCCAAGGTCGCTCTGATTGAGGCTGGGGTCTTTGAGGATATCGATATTGCGCTGATGTTTCATCCAGGAAATTGTAATGCCGTAGAAATCAACTCTCTGGCCATGGAGGCGCTGGAGTTTGTTTTTCAGGGACAAGCGGCTCATGCCGTCGCCTGTCCGCAGAAAGAGATTAACGCACTGGAAGCGTTAGTTTTGTTTTTTGTTGGGATCAACGCTCTCCGCCGGCAGCTGGGGACGGAAGCTTACATCCACGGAATTATCAGTGATGGGGGCATTACTCCGAATATTATCCCGGAACGAGCTGCGGCTCGTTTTTATATTCGGGCCCGGCAGCAGGTACAATTAGAACATATTGTTGCTAAAGTTCAGGCATGTGCTCAGGGGGTAGCCTCCCTCACCGGGGCAACGGTAAAATGGTTTAATTATGAGGCCTCTTATAAAGAAATGGTTCCTAACCCGACTTTAGCTACCTTATTTCGTGATAATTTAATCGCCCTGGGCGTACCGAATCTGACTGGACTACGTGGAACCCAGGGGTCTCTAGATATGGGTAACGTTAGTCAGCTAGTTCCTAGTCTACATCCTTATTTAATGCTGCGCCCCGGTCTGGTTCCGCACAGCCGGGAGTTTACCGAAGCGGCTGGGGGTACGGCCGGGGAAAAAGTACTTCTTTTGGCAGTTAAGGCCTTGGCCTGGACTGCTTTGGATCTTTTGTTTGATCCGGCTTTGGTAGCTAAAGCGTGGAAGGAGTTGCGGCGTAAATTAAATATAGAAGAAAAATTTATTTATCGTGGTCGGACCGCTCAAAGCTGCCTGAAGTAGTTAAGAAAATAATCCGGGCGAGATAAAGTTTTATTAAAGGATTAAAAATAAAGACAATTACTTGTAAAACTTGTATAATAAAAAGATGACCCTATTGTACTAATTTAGTTAAACCCTATTATGTTGCAAAGAAAAAGGAGATTAGTTAAGCATGTCAGCGAAAATAAAAGTTGGGATTGTAGGAGATGGCTATACCGCGGAAGAATTAGTGCGTTTGCTGGCTGGTCATCCTGAAGCAGAGGTAATCGCCATTACTTCTCTTTTTAATATAGGTCGGGATTTTGCGGCCGTCTTTCCGAATCTACTACGGTATACGGAGGTCATATGTGAAAGTATGGAATTGACTTCGTTTATCGGACGTTGTGATGCTATTTTTGTGGCTTTACCGCATGGACAGGCGGTTCCGGTGGTTAAAGAAGCGGTAGCTCAGAATAAGAAAGTGATTGATCTGGGGGCGGACTTTCGTTTCAAACAGGTGGAAGTTTATGAGGAATGGTATGGAGTAAAACACGAAGCGCCAGAACTTTTAGAAGAAGTAGTTTATGGGATTCCAGAATTATATGGAGCTCAGGTGCGCCAGGCCCGTATTGTAGCTAATCCTGGTTGTTATCCAACTAGTGCCATTTTAGGAATGGCGCCAGTTTTAAAGGCCGGCCTGGTCGATATTCGCACTTTGATTGTTGACTCTAAAAGTGGAGTTTCTGGAGCCGGAAGAACTCCCGGGATGCATAATCTTTTTTGTGAGGTAAATGAAAACGTTAAGGCTTATAACGTGGCCACCCACCGCCATGGCCCGGAGATCGAGCAGGTCTATTCCTGGTTAGCCGGGGCAGAGGCAACGCTAACCTTTACGCCGCATTTGATTCCGATGTCCCGGGGGATCTTGAGTACGATTTATGCTTCGCTCACCCGACCAGTAACCCAGACTGAATTACAGGCATTATATGAAGATTTTTATCGGGATTGTTTTTTTATACGGGTACTACCGGAGGGACAGTTGCCAATGACCCGGGCCGTCTATACGACCAATCATTGTGATATTGGGCTGGTTATTGACCCGCGGAATGGCCGGCTGGTCGTTGTTTCTGCGATTGATAACTTAGTAAAAGGGGCCTCAGGCCAGGCAATTCAAAACTTAAATTTAATGTGTGGACTAAAGGAAACCTGTGGGTTAAAAGCTGCGGGTTTATTACCATAGCTATTTATCATCTTATGAGTTAGGGGTAAAATTAACATGGTTTTAAAAAGTACGGCCGGACCAAGCCCGTCTATACTGGAAGAAATAACTTCAGGAGGCGTAACTGCACCGCTGGGATTCAAAGCTGCAGCTGCGGCTGCAGGTATCCGTTATCCAGATCGTCTTGACCTGGCTTTAATCTATTCTGAAGTTGCAGCGACCGCTGCAGGCGTCTATACTTGTAATCGCGTACAGGCTGCTCCGGTTCAAGTAACTCAAGACAACCTGACGGACGGACAGGCGCGGGCGGTGGTAGTGAATGCTGGTATTGCCAACGCCGCGACCGGCGCGCAGGGTTTAGATGATGCACGGGAGATGACGCGAATCACCGCAAGGGTGCTGGATATTAATCCGGACGAGGTAGCGGTAGCGTCTACCGGGGTAATTGGTTTATTACTGCCTATAGAGCGCATCGAGAAGGGGATTATCGCGGCTGCTAATGGTCTAAGTCGCAACGGGGGGACGCAAGCGGCACAGGCGATCCTAACGACGGATACGCGGCCGAAAGAAATCGCGGTTCGCATTTCATTAGGGGAAAAATCGGTTACGATTGGTGGTATGGCTAAAGGGTCGGGCATGATTCATCCCTGTATGGCAACGATGTTAGGTTTTATCACCACCGATGCAGCCATTACTTCGGAAGCACTGCGTTTAGCTTTGCAACGGTCTACCGACCGTTCTTTTAACCTGGTCACGGTGGATGGCGATACTAGTACGAATGATATGGTTGTGGTTTTGGCTAATGGTTTAGCCGGGAACCCCTTAATTACCATAGATAGTCCGGAATTAAAGGAGTTTCAAACCGCGTTAGACTATGTTAACCAGTATTTAGCCCGGGAGATTGCTCGGGATGGCGAAGGAGCTAGCCGGCTTATTGAGGTACGGGTGAAAAACGCCCCATCGCTACTCGATGCACAGAAAGCGGCTCGAGCTGTGGCCGGTTCAAGTCTGGTCAAAACCGCCGTCTTTGGTCGGGATCCGAATTGGGGGCGCATCCTGGCCGCTGTGGGTTATTCTGGGGCTGAATTTGCTCCGGAACAGATAGCTATCTGGTTGGGTGAGGTACTAGTCGCCCAAGAGGGGGTCGAAACCGCGTTTAATGAGGATGAAGCTCGGGAGGCGCTAGATCGAGAAACGGTATTAATTACCGTAGATTTGGGCGTAGGTACGGCTGAAGCTACTGCTTGGGGCTGTGATCTGACTTTTGATTATATAAAAATAAACGCTAGCTATCGTAGCTAACGAGTTGTTACCGCATATAGCCGGTTGAATCTAGTTAAAGGGTGGGCAAGAAAGGTTGAGTTTGATGATGCAGGCGCTAGAAAAGGCAGGAATCTTGGTAGAGGCTTTGCCTTATATTAAGCAGTTTTACGGTAAGACCATTGTCCTTAAGTACGGTGGGCACGCGATGAAGGACCAGGAATTAAAACAGGCCATGATGACCGATATCGTATTAATGAAATACGTAGGTATAAATCCAGTACTCGTGCATGGGGGAGGACCAGAAATTAATCTTCTCCTCGAACGTTTAGGGATAAATTCTTCTTTTATTCAGGGCCTTAGGGTAACCGATCGAGAAACGATGGAAGTTGTAGAAATGGTTCTGGTCGGTAAAGTTAATAAGGAAATTGTATCCTTGATTAATCGGCATGGAGGCCGGGCCGTTGGATTCAGCGGTAAGGATGGTAATTTAATTGAAGCCCAAAAGAAAATTCTCGTTCCGCTTAATGGAGAAGAGGAGATGACTTATGAGCTGGGATATGTGGGGGAGGTAGCCCGCATTAATCCAGAGATCATTCAAACGGTAGTTGACAAAGGATATATACCGGTAGTAGCCCCGATTGGGGTGGGATTAGATGGGGAGAGCTATAATATTAACGCCGATTATGTAGCTGGGGCTATGGCCGCCGCTTTAAAGGCGGATAAATTGATCCTTTTAACCGATGTCGAGGGAATTTATGGTCAGTATGGCGATGATACCACCCTGCTATCTTCAATTCAGCTAGAGGAAATACCCAGTTTGATTCATCAGGGAGTAATTACCGGGGGCATGATTCCCAAGGTACAGTGTTGTTCCCAGGCTTTACAGGGAGGGGTGGTTTCGGCCCATATCATTGACGGTCGAATTCCCCATTCCGTTTTACTGGAGATTTTTACGGATCAAGGCGTAGGAACCATGGTTTCACGTTAATCAAGATAGAGCTGGTTTAAAAACTTAATTTTGCCAAAAGGTTGATACCCAAATCTACAGGGGAAAGGGGTTTCTTATGTTCGAGGAAAAACTTTATCCTAATTTTCGGGGACGAGATTTTATCTGTATGCACGATTATACGCAAGAAGAGATCTATCAAATTTTGGAAGTGGCTCGCGTCCTGAAGGAGAAGCAGCGGCGGCGTGAATCCCATCCTCTATTAGCGGGTAAAACTCTGGGCATGATTTTTACTAAAAGTTCGACGCGTACCCGGGTTTCTTTCGAAACAGGTATTTATCAATTAGGTGGATATGGGTTATTTCTTAGTGCCAACGATATCCAACTAGGCCGGGGGGAGACGATTCAAGACACGGCTTTGACGCTTTCGCGTTTTTTGGATGGGATTATGATTCGTACTTTTGCCCATCAAGATGTTTTGGATTTAGCGCAGTATGCGACGATTCCCGTGATCAATGGACTGACGGATTTATTGCATCCTTGTCAGGTCATGGGGGATTTAATGACCGTGATGGAAAACAAAGGGCGGCTAAAAGGGCTAAAATTAGCCTTTATCGGGGACGGTAACAACGTGGCGCATTCTCTATTAATTGGGGGTGCAAAAGTAGGAATGGATGTAACGATCGCTTGCCCAGCGGGCTATGAGCCGAATCCCGATATTTTACAGTTAGCCCAACAGGACGCGTCCGAAACCGGGGCGCGACTTTCCCTGGTACGTGATTCTCGGGAAGCTGTTGAGGAAGCGGATGTACTTTATACTGATGTTTGGGCTAGCATGGGTCAGGAAGCGGAACGAGAAAAACGGATACGGGATTTTACTGGTTATTGCATAGATAAAGCTCTGTTACAAAAAGCAAAACCAGATGCCATTGTAATGCATTGCCTTCCTGCGCACCGGGGTGAAGAAATTACCGATGAAGTCATAGATGGTCCCCATTCGGTAGTTTTTGAGGAAGCGGAAAATCGAATGCATATTCAAAAGGCTATTATGGCTTTGGTAATGGCTTAATTCATGTTGATTTCTTAAGCATAAAGTCTTGTAAAGGTTAGAGCGTGTCTTTAAATGCTTAAGTTAAAAATTATAGCGGAGAACAACCATCAATCCGGGAAATTAATAGGAGGCGAAGCATTTTGGCGCGTAGAAGAGTATTAATTATGGGGGCTGCGGGACGAGATTTTCATAATTTTAATGTTTTTTTTCGTAATAACCCTAATTATGAGGTGGTAGCTTTTACGGCGACACAAATCCCGGATATTGAGGGCCGGGTGTATCCTAAAGAATTAAGCGGCCAACTTTACCCGGAAGGGATACCGATTTACCCAGAAGAAGCGTTGGTTTCCTTAATTCAAGAACAGCAGATTGAAGAAGTGGTTTTTGCTTATAGTGATGTAACCCATGAATATGTAATGCATAAGGCTTCTATGGTATTGGCCGCTGGTGCTGATTATCGATTAATGGGTCCTAAGGCAACGATGCTTACCGCTTCAAAACCGGTGGTTGCGGTAACCGCCGTACGTACCGGGAGCGGTAAAAGTCAAACTACTCGAAAAGTTTGTGATATCTTGAAAGCTATGGGTAAAAAGGTAGTAGCCGTAAGGCATCCGATGCCCTATGGGGACCTCACCCGTCAGATTTGTCAGCGATTTGCTACTTATGCCGATCTAGATCATTATGAATGTACCATTGAGGAACGTGAAGAGTATGAACCGCATCTCGATCGGGGCGTAGTAGTTTATGCCGGGGTAGACTATGAAAAAATTTTACACGAAGCGGAAAAGGAAGCGGATGTGATCGTCTGGGACGGGGGTAACAACGATATTCCTTTCTTCACGCCGGATATTTACCTGGCTGTGGTTGATCCGCATCGTCCCGGTCACGAACTGGCTTACCATCCAGGGGAAACTAACCTGCGGATGGCTGGAGTCATCATCATTAATAAAATGGAAACCGCTACCCCGGAGGGGATCGAAACTGTACGTCGGAACATTGCCGCGATTAATCCCCAAGCTACCGTAATCGAAGCGGCTTCGCCCATTTTTGTCGAAGAGCCGCAAAAGATTAAAGGGAAGCGGGTTCTGGTTATTGAGGACGGCCCGACCCTAACCCACGGGGAGATGGCTTATGGAGCTGGAATGATCGCCGCAAAAAAATTTGCTGCGTTGGAGATTATTGATCCACGGCCTTATATTGTTGAATCGATAAAAGAGACTTATCAAAAGTATCCCAATATTGGTTCTTTGCTGCCTGCTATGGGCTATGGCGCTAAACAGATTCAGGATTTGGAGCAAACGATTAATCAGGTTGATTGTGACACTGTGATCATTGCTACCCCGATTGATCTGTCGCGGATAGCCCGCATTGGCAAGCCTACGGTACGCGTAAATTATGAACTACAAGAGATTGGAGCCCCTAATCTGTTCGATGTTCTACAAAACTTGAAATAAAAAACATAAAATAAACATAGAGGGGATGTCCCCTCTATGTTTATTTATTTATCCTTTTGGGGGTACAACATCTTTGATAATTTTTAGGTTCGGCTCGAGCCGCAGATCATAGATACGATCTTGTACTCTTACCATGGGTGCGCTAGGTTGGAGTCGATCCAGAGATATTACTTCGCCTACTTCTCCATTGTTAAGCGCAACGGAACTACCGATAAAGTAATCAGCGATCCGATAAATAAAAGTGGTAGCAATCAAGGGATCCAGTTTATTATAGGCCATCGCTTTAATTTCTTCCACCGCGTAAAAAGGATTGACCGGTTGACGGTAAGGTCGGTTAGCCAGCAGCGCTTCAAAAATATCCGCAACCATAACGATTTTCGCCGTTTCATCAATGTGGTTAGCGGTAATCCCATAAGGATAGCCACTACCGTCGACCCGTTCATGATGTTGTAGAATCGCCGAGAGGATCGAAGTCTTACGGATGTTGGATTCCAGCGCTAGCTGAAAACCGTAGAGGGAGTGTTTTTGAACATGTTGGTAGTCTTTAAGACTTAGAGGGCCTGGTTTATTTAAAATGATAGATGGTATCTGACATTTGCCTAGATCGTGAATTATCCCGGCCATGCCTAATTCGATCAGGCGCGGTTCATCTTTATTTAACCATTTTCCGATCATTATAGAAAAAATACTTACTCCGATGAGATGGGTAAATATAGATTCATTACGATTTTTTATTTTATGGAGGAGATTTAAAAGGTTGGTACCGGCGGTCAAGGTTAAGGGAATTAAATTCTGGATAGTATTCACCATTTCTTTTTCGTCAAATTTGCGGGTTCGGGTAAGACGATTTAATATAGCTTCCGTGGTATCTACGGCTTCCCAATAGGTTTTTTCGAACTGTTTTTCCCGAAGCATCTCTTGATTTTTTCTCGATGCTTCGGGAAAAGGATTCCCTTCCGGATCAGTGAAAATATCAATATATTTAATCCCCAGACTGATTAAGGTTTTACGGTGCTCCTCATTTAATATACTGCCTCTGGATAAAAACAGGACATTTTCATGAGAAAATATATCTTTGCTCAATATCATGCCTTTTACAATCTCAGAGGTTTGAATAGTTTTCATTGAACACCTCATTAGTTTATTATTTACTTAGATTAAGTGTAATTTAATCGTTTCGACATAAATGGAGAATATCCTCTCGATTTCCATTAAATTCAGTTGGAATTACTTAAATGAATCTTGGGTCATAGGACCTCTTCGTAAATAGTACAACACCTTGAGCATCTCAAGGTGTTGTACTTACTCTAACTGGACTTATAAGTTTTACACATCGTTGCCTGCGCTCGGCCAGCGGTCATTTGCCCATTATCCACGTTAACCTCAATCGCTGGAGCTTTGCAGTATTTTTTCTCCACATTATAGTGACAATCGGATACGGTACATTTAATGTGGTCCTGGTAATCCAATTCCCAACCTCCCCTCCATTTAAATTTTAAGTGATATGGGCCTGTTTTTATTATCTCTCCGGAATAGAGGATGATACAGATAAAAATCGAATCGAGTAATTAAGAAGGAATTTTAAGTTTTATATCGAATTATAATTTTGAAAAATTGCGAAAATTTACCTTAACTTATATAAATTAAGGAGGCGGATCGGGTGAAAAAGAAAATCGAGAAGGAAAAAAGAGAGCTGATTGCCGGCCTCTGGGGAGACGGAGTGCCATATTCGCAAGTCCGAGTAGAAAGGGAAATTCGGATTGTAGACCGTAATATTGGCCGGGAAATATACTATGTTTTCGCCAATATAAATCCAACGACGATTCGGGTACTGCAGTGGGGGAAAGACAAAATCAAGGATGCAGAAATATTGCAGGTAATTAACGAGGTAAAATATCGGGGTCATCAGGATGGGTATATATATTGGCCGACCGATCGTTTATATGACAGCCTAGTCGAAGCCAATCAGATAGGAACGGAAACGGCTCGGATTATTGAACAGATGCATCTATTGGTAGTAGAGTGGCTAGGTTTGAAAGAAGTGACTACTTCTTCATCCCCTCAAACCTAAAAGATCAAACCACTCAGGATACCGTAGTGGTTTGATCTTGCCTTAAACTTTTCCTTAAACCGTGTCCAGATTTTTAGTTCTTGCATCTTGGTCATCTAACTCGCGCTTGAAATCACCCAATATTTGCTCGGGGGTAGCATTTTCTCCCCAGCGTTTAGCTTTATATTCTGCCATTGCATCTTCAGCAGTGACTTTTCCGGATGCTAGTTTATCTATCTCCAGAAAACTGTAGTGGCGTTGATAACTGTTACTTGGAAGTCCGCCGCGGAATATTGCTCGCTGCGGGATAAAAATCCTTTTAACCGCACTGTTACAGGTAGGACATGCGTCGAGCGAACAGGAATTCATTTGCAAAGTTAAGTCAAACCTGCCGCAATTAGGACATTCAAAGGTGTAGGTAGGCATGCTTCTCCCTCCATTAAAGCATTTTATCCTCAATCCTATTAATACTTCTCAATCCTTAAGTTACCGGACAAGCGCGAATAAGTCAAGAGCTATGCGTTCCCTCCTGAATTTCTAAAAAAGCTTTAAAACCTTAAAAAGGGTTGGCTGGATTTAGGATCAGGCTTTTTTATTTCAAGTGGCAGGAGGGGCAGGATTAAGAAGTTATTATATAGAAAGAGTCTGTATAGAACATTGATGATACGATGGGGAAGGAGACCCGGTAAGTAGATGACCATTAATCGAGGTTATATTTATCTTGGATTAGCAACGGTTGCTTTTAGCACGATGGAATTAGTGGGAAAGATCATTTCTACTAGTTTACATCCATTTCAGATTACTTTTTGGCGGTTCGCTATCGGGAGTCTGATTTTGCTACCTTTTGCCCTGAGCGAGATGCAGAAACGTAAGTTATCTTTTAAGAGCAAAGACTACTGGTACTTGGTAGGATTAGGGTTGCTGTGTATTGTCGTTTGTATGACTTTTTTTCAGATCGCCTTACTCTATACGCAAGCTTCCATCGTAGCTGTAGTCTTTTGTAGTAATCCGATTTTTACGATCCCTTTTGCCGCTTTAATATTAAAAGAAAAAATTAATTGGACTACGATTATATCTCTGGTATTGGGAATTGCTGGAGTGATAATAATTATGCAGCCTTTTATGCGCCTAACCGATTTAAACCTAAAAGGAAGCATACTGGCTTTTCTTGCCGCAATTACCTGGTCCTTATATTCGGTAGTTGGAAAAGCGGGTATTGCCCGCTACGGAGGCATGGTACAAAACTGTTTTTCTTTTATTGCGGGCATTCTAGGTTTATTTCCTTTATTTTTTGTTTTAAACATTCCGCTCGTTACGGGAATTGGGGCAGCTAATCTGGGTGCCCTCCTCTATTTGGGAGTTTTTGTTAGCGGCATGGGTTTTTTCTTTTATTTTCAGGGTATGGGGTTAACCTCCGCTAGTAAGGGGAGCATAGTTTTTTTTATTAAACCCGCTTTAGCTACGGTGCTTTCCGGATTTTTTCTTGGAGAACCGCTTAGTGCTAATTTGATTATCGGAATCATCCTGATTGGGGTTGGTTCTATCTGTTTATTACAAAAAAACCATCAGCCAATTGGGGAAATAAAGGGGGATAAGTATGCGTCTTCGTTTTATTATCGGTCGGGCCGGAACCGGTAAGACTACTTATTGCCTTTCCCAGATTCAAAGGGAATTACAGCAGCACCCGGAGGGTCCAGCGATTATTTTGTTGGTACCAGAACAGGCTACTTTTCAGTTGGAAGCGGCCCTAACCTCTTTACCCGGTCTTGGAGGTTCCAAGCGGGCCCATGTTTATAGTTTCCGTCGGCTAGCCTGGAAGGTCGTGCAAGAAGTAGGGGGAGCTACACGATCTTATTTACGGGAAACGGGGAAGCGAATGGCCTTGTATAATTTTTTGCAGCAGAGGAAAGACCAGTTGCGGGTTTTTTATCGAGCGGCCCGGCAACCTCATTTTGCGGATACTTTAGCGAACACGATAACGGAAATGAAAAGGCATTGCCTAACGCCGTCCTTATTAGTTAGTACGGCGAAAAAGATGGATTCCGACCATATTTTGTTACGGGATAAATTGGAAGATATAGCGTTATTATGGGCTGATTTTGAACATTTCCTCTGTGATCGCTTTAGTGATCCAGATGATTATCTTAACTTACTCGCGGAGCGTCTATCTCATTCGCCTACATGTCGCCAAGCCGAAGTCTGGGTGGACGGCTTTAGTGGGTTCACTCCCCAAGAATACCAGGTACTGCAAGCTTTGATGCAGGTCAGCAACCGGGTTAATGTAGCTTTATGTTTAGATGCTCGTTTGCACCAGACCCCGGAGGAAACCGAGTTATTTTTCAATACTTATCAAACTTATACGGATCTTTTAGATCAAGCGCGGCAATTAGGAATTACCGTAGAAAAAAATTGTATCCTCGATGATCCTGCCCTTTTATCAACCCCTGTTTCCGGTGGATCATCTTTCACGGCTCCACGCTTTCGGCATAATTCTAGCTTAGGCTTTCTGGAACGAAACTTTTTCCGCTGGCCGCGCCAACCTTATCCGATAGAAGCCCCCGGGATTAAGCTGGTAGCGGCCCATAATCAACATGCGGAAGTAGAAGGGGCGGCCCGGGCGATTATGGGGCTAGCCCGGGATCAGGGTTACTGCTGGAGAGAGATTTCACTATTGGTAAGAGACTTGTCCCATTATACCGAGCCGATAGAAAGAGTTTTTACTGATTACGGTATCCCCTGTTTTATCGATTATAAACGGCCCGTTGGTCACCATCCGCTAGTAGAATTATTATGTGCTGCTCTAGAGACCGTGGCTTCGGGATGGGAGAGTACCGCGGTTTTTCGTTTCTTAAAAACCGACCTGGTCCCTATTCCCCGCGAAGCAGTAGATTGCTTGGAGAATTACGTTTTAGCCCATGGTCTTCGTGGTTCGCGTTGGTTTGACCGGGAACCCTGGGCTTATTATCGGCGTTATTCTCTGGGCGAAGGGTCGGAACTTACGGAAACCACCCGACCGGAAATCCAACAGATTAATGCCCTTAGAAACCAAGCTATTGGTGCTTTACATACTTTTAGTATTTCGGTACAGTCTAATCCTTCTGTATATAATATTAGTTTAGCTTTATATAACTTAATTACCGACCTAGGAGTTAGAGAACAGCTACAAAGCTGGAGTCAGGAAGCGCAGGAACAAGGACAACTGGAGCGAGCCCGAGAACATGTACAAATTTATAATCAGGTTTTAGCCTTACTTGATGAATTAGTGGAGGCCCTAGGGGAGCAAAAAATGACCGCTAGGGATTATTTGGAAATTCTGCAGGCCGGACTAGATAACTTACGTTTAGGGTTGATTTCACCCGGCTTAGATCAGGTATTTGTCGGATCGTTAGATCGTTCGCGTCCTGCCCAGGTTCGTGCTAATTTTTTGCTCGGTGTGAATGAAGGGGTGTTACCAAAACGTCCCGGTAAAGAAGGCGTGTTGACGGATCCGGAAAGAGAACGTTTGCGGTTAAAGGGGCTAAAATTGGCACCGGATAGCAAACGAATGCTTTTTGAGGAGCAATACTTAATTTATCAAGGTCTCACGCGGGCCAGTGAATATTTGTGGGTAAGTTACGCGCTAGCGGATCAAGAAGGGAACGCTTTACATCCTTCACCTCTCATTACGCAGTTACAGGAAGTATTCCCTCAGAATAAGGTGATTAATTGTCCTTTGGAACCGGAGGGAACCAAGGAGGATCTGGATTTCATTGTTACCCCTAAACGAACTTTTTCTTATCTAGCTTTACGACTCCGGGAGGCGCAGAATGAGGGGCAAAATTTGAGTTCAATATGGCAGGAAGTATATGATTGGGGCTTGAATCAGGGCGGTTCCGCTGATTACGCTAGAGCTTTAGCCGGGTTGTCGCACCGTAATTACGAGGTTAATCTATCCGCACCGACGTGTCGGCAGCTTTATGGAAGTCGTTTACGGATAAGCGTAACGCAAATTGAACGCTTTAAGTCCTGTCCTTATGCTTATTTTTTACAGTTTGGTTTAAGTTTAAAAGAGCGAGAGACGGCAAAACTGCGACCTTTGGATTTAGGTCAACTGTTCCATGCCGCATTAAAACTTTTTGTTCAGGAGGTAGAACAAGCCGGGTTATGTTGGCCTCAGGTTACGCAAGAGATTAGTCAACAGATGGCTAGTAAGATTAGTGGGCAGTTGATTCCTCAGTTAAGCAAGGAATTATGGTTATCTTCTGAGCGGCAGCGATACTTGGGGCAAAAATTACGACAGATTATTCAGAATTCAGCCTGGGCCGTTGTAGAGCAGATTCAGGCCGGATCTTTTCGACCCCTGCGGTTGGAGTTAGCTTTTGGTTATCCGGAAGGATTACCGGCTCTTCGGATACCCGTTTCAGAGCTTAATTCAGCGGAGGCCAACGGAACTTCGGAAGGCGAAGGTACGATCTTGGAGTTGGTAGGGCGGATTGACCGGATCGATTTAGCTTCGTCTGAGGAAGGTAATTATGTACGGATTATTGATTATAAGTCTGGTTCTGTCAGGGTCAATTTAATTGATCTTTATTACGGACTACAGCTTCAGTTACTAGCTTATCTAGAAGCCGTTTTAACTGGGGCCCCTCAATTAGGGCTTGGGGAAGTGTGGCCAGGTGGATTGTGCTATTTTAGCATCCAAGATCCGGTCATCTCTGCTTCTAGTCCGCCTGAACCAGAACAGGTAGCGGAAGAGATTCAAAAACGTTATAAACTTAAGGGTTTTATTCTTCGGGATCAGCATTTAGTAGACTTGATGGAACGAGGATTGACTGGAACATCACGGATTATCCCGGTTGGTCGGAAAAAAGATGGAGATTTTACCAGTCGTTCGTCCTTAATAACCCAAAGACAATTTAAACTGTTGCGTAGTTATCTGTACCGGGTTTTACGGGAAGCCGCTAGGGAAATCATGAATGGGGTAGTAGCCATCCAGCCTTACCAAAGAAAAAAACGCAAGGCATGTACCTACTGTCCTTTTAAACCGGTCTGTCAGTTTGATCTACTGATTGGCAACCGTTACCATGTACAAAAAAACTTGTCGGAGGCAGCGATTTGGCAGTTATTGGACGTGGAGGTGAACGAAGATGCAATGGACACCGCAGCAAACCGAAGCGATTCAAACCCGAGGTTGTAATTTACTCGTCGCCGCAGCCGCTGGAGCCGGTAAAACTTCAGTTCTGGTAGAGCGGATTATTACTCAGCTGAAGGACCCGGCCCCAGCTATGGATGTAGATCGTCTGCTGGTCGTAACTTTTACCAATGCAGCGGCCGCGCAAATGCGTGAAAAGATTGGTCGGGAGTTAGAAAATGAGTTAAAGCGTAATCCTGCTTCACAGCATCTACGGCGCCAGTTAAACCTGCTTAATTGTGCTTCGATCTCTACGCTGCATTCTTTTTGCCTGGAGATATTACGGCAGCATTTTTATCGTTTGGATTTAGATCCTAACTTTCGGGTTGCAGATGACGAGGAAGTCAGTTTACTGCAATTGGAAGTAATAGAAGAACGGTTGGAAGAATGGTACCGAAGTTCTGGTCCCGGGGCTACTTTTCTTACCTTAGTGGATAGTTATGGGGGCGAGCGTGATGATACTGGACTAATCAGCTTAATTTTAAATCTATATCGTTTTGCACGCAGTCATCCCTGGCCGGAACACTGGCTAAAACAGGCAGCAGCGGTATTTACGTTAGCCAACGCCGGAAATTTAGATACCTTTCCCTGGTGCACTGAGTTAAAGCAAAGTTTAGCTGATCAGTTAAAGGGCTGCCTGGAGGATTTGGAAACGATGATTCGTTGGTGTCATCAACCGCAAGCGCCGCAAATTTATCTGGAAAACCTGTATGCAGAACGCGATATGATACAGGGGCTGTGGCAGGCGTGTAAGGGAACCTGGGAGGAGATATTTGAGCGTTTTCAAACTGTTCATTTCGGTCGCTTAAAAGCTTGTCGTAAAAGTGATAAACTTGATCCTCTGCTCCAAGAGCAGGTAAAGTTACGCCGGGACAAAACTAAAAAGCTCGTAGGGGAATTAGGGGGGGCTTATTTTTCGCGAACTCCTAAGGCCCATCTGGAGGATTTACAAAGTCTGGCACCTTTGATGCAGAACTTAGTCGAACTGGTGATCGACTTTGGGCGTAGTTACCAACGGGAAAAGAATATTCAGGGAATCGTTGATTTTGGTGACTTAGAACAGTATTGTCTCCAAATTTTATTGCAACCGGGAACTCCCCCCGGACAATTAATTCCTTCAGCGGTGGCACACGATTTACGAGAACGCTATAGTGAAGTACTGGTAGATGAATATCAGGATATTAATCAGGTACAAGAAGCAATTTTACAACTAGTTTCCCGATCAGATCAAGATAAACCTAATTTGTTTATGGTCGGGGACGTAAAACAGAGTATCTATCGTTTCCGTTTAGCGGAACCAGGTCTATTTTTAGAAAAATATCACCGTTACTCTTCGGTCCCAGACAACCCATCACGTCGAATTAATTTGAAAGAAAACTTTCGCAGCAGCGCCAGTATTGTAGAGGGAATTAATTATTTTTTCCGCCAGATTATGACGGCTGGGGTAGGGGAAATAGCCTATGATGCTGAAGCGGAACTAGTTTGCGGCCAAAAATTTCTGGCCAGAACAGAAACCGCCGCCGGTGAGGAGGCTGCCGAAGAAATGAAAACAACCCAACTCAAGGTTGGCTATCAGCTAGCGCCGGAAATAGAGATCAATTTGATCGACCGCGGAAAGGAAGAGGAAAGCGTTAATCAGAGCCAAACCGAAGAAAGTGCGTCCGACGAAAGGGAAGAGGAAGAAATAGAACAGCTAGAAACAGCTGAATTAGAGGCGCGGTGGATAGCCCGGCAGTTTAAAAGCTTAGTTGAAGAAGGAAAGTACTTATGGGACCAAAAAGCCGGAACTTATCGTCCTATTCGTTACTGCGACCTTGTGGTATTACTGCGTACGACTCGCGGCCTAGCTAATATTTTTTTAGAAGAATTTCGGCAGGCTGGGATTCCAGCCTATGCGGATTTGGGAACTGGTTACTTTGCAGCCGGGGAAGTAGAAACCATGATCGCTTTATTGCAGATTATTGATAACCCCCAGCAAGATATCCCCCTAGTTACGGTCTTGCGTTCTCCTCTAGTAGGCTTATCCGCGGAAGAATTAGCCCAAGTTAGGCTTTGCCAAAGAGAAAGTGGTTTTTATCAAGCAACAATAGCGGCAGCGACGGAATTAACCGGAGAAACGGGAGACAAGGTTCGTTCCTTCCTGGACCAGTTAGAAAAGTGGCGTACTTTGGCCCGGCGGGACCGTTTAAGTACTTTGTTATGGGTGCTTATCTACCCTACAGGCTTTTATGACTATGTTGGAGGAATGCAGGGGGGCACGCAACGTCAGGCGAACCTGCGGTTATTTCAGACTTGGGCCGGAAAATATGAAACGACCATCTTTCGCGGCCTCTTTAATTTTTTACGTTTTGTGGAAAAGTTACGCGAAAGGGGAGGGGATATGGGTTCGGCCCGTACCCTGACTGAAAACGAAGATGTAGTTCGGATCATGAGTATCCACAAAAGCAAAGGATTAGAATTCCCCGTCGTTTGTGTTGCGGGTCTTGGTCGGCGTTTTAATCTAGCGGATCTAAATAAAACCGTATTATTCCATAAAGAAATCGGCCTTGGCCCTCAGTTAGTAGATCCGGATCGGTCCTTACAGTATCCTACCTTGGCCACATTGGCACTTAAACAGCGCATTCGACGGGAGACCTTAGCGGAAGAAATGCGTCTTTTATATGTGGCTATGACGCGAACGCAGGAAAAATTATACCTGGTTGGGACCGTAAACGATCTAGTATCCTCGGCTCGGACTTGGTGCGAAGCGGCTCCGAGTGAGGGGATGGCTTTACTGGAATCCCGGTTAGCGCGAGCTAGTAATTATTTAGACTGGATAGGACCCTCGCTTATTCGGCATCCGCAGGGACAATTTCTGGCCAGAATCGCCGGATATCCAGATCAGCCTCAGCTAGAGGTTAATGATGAGATATCCTTGCAGGTACAGGTAGTGAGTCCGGGGGAAGCAGGGACCGTCGTGGGTTCTAGGGCCGAAGAAACGGGCCTCCCCCTGGTTCAAATGCAGGCCGGGGTACCCAAGGAAACTCCAATGTTAGCGGAGATCGAGCGTCGTTTATCCTGGAAGTATACCGATCAGGCGCTGGTCGGAAAAAAGGCCAAGTTTACGGTTACGGAAATGAAACGCTTATCCTGGAGTCTACCGGAGGATGAGACTGCGTTTACCGAATTGAATTTTATCCAACAACCTCGTTTTACCCAAAAGACTAAGGGTTTAACGGCTGCGGAACGGGGAAGCGCGATCCATATAGTGCTACAGCACGTAAACCTGCGGCGTTCTTTAGACCGGGAATCGATTCAACAACAGGTATTGGAACTGGTAGAAAAAGAAATATTAACCCCAGAACAGGCCGTGGCGATTGAACTTGAACCGATCGTGAATTTTTTCCGGGGGCATTTAGGACAACGTTTGCTTCAGGCGCGGGACGTTTACCGTGAAGTCTCCTTTAGTTTAGCCCTTCCCGCCAGTCAATTATATCCGGAGCTAAAAGAAGGCCGGGAAAAGGTAATCGTACAAGGCGTGATTGATTGTTTGGCCGATGAGGGAGATGGATTTCTACTTTTAGATTATAAAACTGATTGGCTGGGCCTGGCTTTAACTCGGCTGGAGGAGTTAAGTCAACGCTATCAGAGCCAACTACGACTTTATTCACAGGCCGTAGAAACCATTCTAAAGCGACCGGTGCGCGAAAAATATCTTTATTTCCTTACGCATGGAATAGCCAAGAGAATTGATTAAAGGCCAATTAACCTATTGGTAGAATAAGGTTTTTCAGTTAGGTCAATACTGTATGGTAGAAACATGGAGGTGAATTTTGCTTGAATTCGTTACCGATTTCTACCTTATCTACTGAATTAGATTCCGGTGGCCAATGGAATCAGGAGCTAATCGAAGATTTAACGGAGCGGCAAAAAGTATTGGAACCAGTTAAATCCGGAAAAAAGGTATTTGGTGGTTGGGATGTTTTAGACCCTATTTTGAAAGAGAGGATTGTTGCGAATAGTTCTCTACCCCGTAAGGAACGGAACCCCATTGTTAATGTACTAAGAGAATTTGCCCAGGAATATCACAAATCCTTTCGTAGTGTACAAGCACGTTACTACCAGGTAATTAGAAAAGAGTTGGAAGTCGCCAAAGAAAAGGAAGAAGCTGGAGAAATTAACCCTAGCTTGGAAACGCAACCGACGGAAACTGTACGCATGTTACCTTGTAATTATCCAAAAGTGGGAGACATAGTCAATACCCGGGTGGTTAATTTGATTGATTACGGGATATTTTTAGAAACCGATACCGGTTATACGGGTTTTCTTCGTATGGGAGATGTTACTTCCGAAGAATGGTTATCCGGGAAAAGTGATTTAGAACGATATTTTTATCAAGGCGAAAAATTGAAGGCTAAAGTTATTAAGGTTATGGAGGACAAAATTTATTTTTCGACGAAAGCGATTGGAGGGAAAAAACCGCATCAACTGGAACCTTTAGAAAGTAATGGGTTAAAGCTAGCTAAGGGTAGTCCGGTAGAGGGAGAATTAAACGAATTAGTAAAGCTTTTAACGGGTAAAGTAGGTACCGTTACCGAACCCTGTAAAAGGGTCTTGGGGGAGCTTTTATTAACTTATGGACCGGTCCGGGTCACGTCTAAACTAATAGAAGCGTTTTCTGACTTTGATCAAGGATACTGGTTGATTAAACAGGTTAAAGAACAACTAGACGGGGAATATAATCGCTTGAATTAATGGGGCCGGTTGGGTAAAGTTGGTTGTATGGGAAAGACCGACCGGGGGTAAACTTTTTTTAGAGGGCAACATGAGGCCACTCTCCTGCAGGGCGCTGCTAGCGACAAAATCATTGTCGCCTGTGAGCGTCCTTATTATTTTTTATTTTCTTGTGGCGACCAGATCAATCGGTTTAGTTTTTTCTAGAGGCACTAACCAAAGATATCCCCAGGTAAGCAGGATACTAAGCGTAGCACTGGCTACAATGGCCCACCAGATGCCACCCGCTCCTAAGGCCAAGGTTTTGTTTAGATAATAAGCACCAGGTACCCGGATTAACCATAGGGTAATAATGGAGATGATCGTTGGAGGTAGAACTACGCCAGCACCGCGCATAATTCCACTTAAGGCAAAGGTCCAGCCTAGAGGAAAATAGGAAAAACTAATAATACGTAGATAACGAACCCCTTCGCTTATTACCTCCGGTTCAGTAACGAAAATTCCAATAAGATATGGAGCAAATCCATAAATTAAAGAAGCCATGGTCAGGGCGATTAGGATTACGATTAAACTGGAAGCGCGAACGATGGCTTTGATGCGATCGTATTTCTGGGCTCCAATATGCTGGCCAGTAACTGTACTGGTAGCCATAGATATAGCGTGAAAGGGGGTCATAATTAAGGCGTCAATGCGGGAACCGGCTCCAAAAGCAGCCATAATAATGGTCCCTAAACTATTGACTAGCGAGCTAACTACCAGCATGCCGGTAGATACGGCAAATTGTTGAATGCTAAAGGGTAGGCCTAACTTAACGATTGTTTTGGTAATATCACGGTTATATTTATAAGACCAAATAGAAAGAGGTTTATACTTCTTTTTTAGATAATTAGCGCCTAGGAAGAAAGATAGGGCCTGGGAAATTAAGGTGGCTAAGGCCGCGCCACTTACTCCCCAATCCAAAACAATAATAAAAAGTGGATCTAATAGGGCATTCAAGATCAAAGAGTAGACCAGGAAGTAAAGGGGGGTTCGCGTATCCCCATATCCACGTAATAATCCGACGACCAGGTTATAACTAAAAATAAAGAAGAAACCTAGAAAAAAGATATTTAAGTAGTTTTTGGCTAAGGGGAAAACTTCCGGGGGCGTTTGTACCAGATGTAACAGCCATTCACTAATTAAAATACCAAAGAGCGTTAGGGATACAGCACTAACCAGGGCTAAAATGTTAGCTGTATCCATTAATTCTTTAATATCTTTAAAGCGGCGAGCGCCTACATATTGGGCGACCAGGATGCTTACCGCCATCGAAAAGCCCATAATCATGGACACAATAATAAAGACAATAAAAAAACTAGCTGAAACCGCGGCCAGGGCTTCGGGCCCTACAAAGCGCCCTAACCAGATACTATTGATCACGTTGTATAGGTTTTGGAGGAGGCTGCCAATCAGCAAGGGTAAAGAAAAAACCAGGATATTTTTATATATACTACCCTCAGTCAAGTCCCAGTGTTTTTGCATGAGCACCCCTCTTTCGGAATTAATTTATCCTTGATACTGGCAGATGGCCCTCTGGGTATTGTGCTATAATTTAGGTTATCATAGGATAACCCGGTATCGCTAACCATAAAAAGGGACAATATGATATAGAACACATTTTCCGGGGGTATGATGATGTGGGATAAAGTTAATAAATTCTATCCTCCCTGGTTGGAGATTTTTCCTCTTGCTTTTGTAGTTTTTGCACTGGTTTATACGGATTTTTATTACCATGATTTACCGGCACGGGTGCCGACCCATTTTGGGGCTAGCGGATTACCAGACGCTTGGTCATCAAAAAGCTTTATCAATGTTTATTTATTGCCTTTGATTAACTTACTAGTATATTTATTTACTTTATTAATAAATTTATTTTTTATTATGCGGCCGGACAACCCCCGGAAGGTGGTTAATCTTTCGGAAAAAGAAAAAGATGCGCTTGGTCCAGAACGGTTGGAAACTATTCGCACCTTTACGACCCGCGGACTTTGGTTAATTAACACCCTGGTTACCGCTACTTTAGCTTATCTTACCTTTGGTAGTATCAATACAGCCTTGGGTCGTCAAGACGGACTTGGTTGGTTTATGTGGTTGTTTTTTGCGGCTATAATGGTTGTCAGTATAGGGATGGCCATTAAGACCTTGAAGCTTTCTAGTCTGGACCACCCAAAAATAAAATCCTAGTCCTGTTGGCAGGACTTTTTCAATTTATGTGGAAAAGATATCAGTAAGGCAATTAAATATAGAAACGGTAAATAAGCGGGAAGCCGGTGTAAATCCGGCGCGGTCGCGCCACTGTCAAGAGGAGTGAACCTACTTGAAGCCACTGAAGCCATAGCTTTGGGAAGGCGTAGGGGAGCAATGATTCTAAGCCAGGATATCGGTTATTTACCAAGGAGTTTTAGCACTCTCTACGCAGGATGGAGTAGCAGCTACCTTTGTTTGGTTTTGAAACAGAGGTCACTTTTTAAGGTAAACCGGCCTGTTTAACTCTACTGGGAATATGGGGGAAACAGGTTTTTTCTTTTTAAG
Source organism: Syntrophomonadaceae bacterium (assembly GCA_012519455.1). Lineage (GTDB taxonomy): Bacteria > Bacillota > Ch66 > Ch66 > Ch109 > JAAYQE01. The sequence continues at coordinate 348 of JAAYQE010000146.1, read as the reverse complement.
GACCTAAATATAAGGACAGGAAGGAATGACCGATGATAGATAAAATAAAAAAACGCGATGGTCGAGAAGTTCCATTTGATCCGACAAAAATTGCCCAAGCGATTTATAAGGCCTCCTCTGCAGCCGGGGGGGAAAGTTATCAGCGTGCTTTAGAGCTTACGTTACAGGTGATAAATATTTTAGAAACGGAATATCCTGATCAGGTATGCGGAGTAGAAGAAATTCAGGATATAGTAGAAAGAGTATTAATCGAAAACGGACACGTTAAAACCGCAAAGGCTTATATTCTCTACCGGGCCATGCGTACCCGTTATCGGGAGGCAAAATCTGATTTAATGGATATTGTCG
>JAAYQE010000019.1 GCA_012519455.1 Syntrophomonadaceae bacterium | reverse complement strand
CTACTTCAGGTGAATTATCATCTATCAGTACTGGGAGGAATGGAATCGCTGGTTCTGGTTCCGGATCAATGATTATCTCGTCAGAAATACTAAAACTGTCTGGATCTCTCTGCACGGGTATAAATACATCGGGCTCAGGCAGTTCAGGTAGAGTCATTTCAACTTTTTTCTGTATTTTCAGATCATGAGGAACTACAATCATTAATTCATTATCTGGGGAGTAATTAGGTCGACATATTTTAAAATGTTGGCAATCAGTTCGATAGCAACGACAATCAAAATCTTCTTCTCCATCTTGTATAACAGGACCAAAAACTAGTTCTTCACGATCCCCTAGGCATGCACAATACATCCCTAGCTCCCATTCTTTCAGCTGAGCTGGGGTAAGGTATGGTCTCACCTGTTCATTTAAAAGTTCCCGGCCTGCCCAGGGGATTTGGCCTAGAATCCGACACATTTCCTCTAAATTCTTTCTTCCTCTAACCCGGGCATGGAATTCCTTATCCGTGGCAAAATTTCCTTTGAGCACATACACGTTACTGACATAATTAAGATTTGAATCTTTAAGCATCATTTACCACCTTCAATCCAATTACTGGAAGTTGATAGTTTAGTCTTACATTTCCGTAACTCCAACACTTTTCCAGTTTGCTAGACCGATTGCGACTCCTGGCTAACGCATGAAAAATAAGGTTGTTATCGATTGAAGTCTGTAGATCAATTTTCTCTCTGAAAAAACCAAATGCAGGCACCTGTAAATTTCCTAGGGTTGTCCCTTGATCGTCCATAAAAACAAAATGCGCTGTTGCTGCCTCCTCTACCAGCGCGAATGTATTACTGACCGGACAATTATATGTAACCGGATCATTTTCCTTCATCAGAGAATAAAAGCTGCCGTCAGACATAACTACCCCTATTGTCTGGGCCAAACGATAATCCCCTGGCTGTATACTCAGGCTTGCAGCTCCTTTAGCCACACTCCAGTCAGACTCCGGTGGATAGAACTCCCGCCCTTTCCAACGTAAACGCACCTGCCTACTAAAAGGTCGAAGATTAACACTTCCACCTATCATTAAAATACAGCCCAGTTCATCCAAACTGATTCTTCCTTTATGCAAACACTTTTCAAAACATTCAATAGCTTTTATGACTTCCGGATCAATTAAACTAGAAAAAGTATCAATATCCAAAATCAGATTGACCTCTCCCAGTTCGCCGTATTTCCAAATTTGAATATTAGTCAAGTCTTCTGTAGCCAGTTCTTTTTTGGCAACTTCACACTTTGCCAGTAATTCATCCTGTGCTTCTGCTGGCATCTGTTCAAAAGCGATTTTAAGCCCTTTTTCATTTATAATCTGACAGTGCGCCCACTCGGCCAGTTTACGATCTATATCGTCCCCCCCTAGCTTCAGCCCGGCTGTAGCCAACTCGTTAATCCGACCGTTCCTGTTTTCTACAATTGCTACATCCAAAGTTCCACCACCCCAATCAAACACACCAACTCTGGAATGATGACCAACTTCAGCATAATTACAAAACAGGGCTGAAGCCGGTTCACTGATAAAACTCTTTATCTCAATATCCGCCAGACGGGCTGCATTCCGCAAAGCCGCTTTTTTCTCTGGGGCAAAACCAACTGGTACCGCTACGACGGCTTCTTTAATATCAACAACCTTACTTCGTTTTTTAATCTGCTGTTTAAGACCTTTAAAAACTTCAGCCGCTACCATCTCTGATGTCCACTGCCGACCTTTTATTTTCCATGTCATATCTGTTCCTAGATAGTTTTTTACTGAAGTAATGATCTCACATGACTCGCGCAGGCTCTCTCTGTTTCTCCAGGCCTCGCGACCACAGAAAACCTGCCCGGTTGCAGGATCGATAATGACAATAGAAGGAAAAGGATTATCATACCCGTCAGTGTATTTAATGAGCCGTTTCTTCTGCTGAATACCAACGCAGGCACTATTGGTTGTTCCAAAATCAATCCCAAAATCCATAGTTGAAACACTATCCCCCTTCAAACATGATCCCCTTCAGTTTCAATTGGATAAACATTTTCCGCATTGATGTTTTGAGAAATTCAGCTAGTTTCTCGGTCGCTTGTTCATCTTTGGTTTGAATAAAGTCATTGAAGTATGGCCATAAAGATTCCATCAGGGTATTCTTGAACTCTTCTACTTCATATTTACATTCACTATCTATTTGATTTACCAGCTTTTCAACTTCTGCTTTATGGTCGGTAATCTGTCCAGTGAGCTTCTCTTCCAGTTCATTCAGTTGTTTATTAGCCGTATCTAATTGATTTTTTAACTGCTTAATCTGAATTTCCAAATCAGTATTTAATTTTTTATATTCCCAGTTTAATTTTTCAAGATCAGAATTTCGACGAATTTCACGCTGATAATTTTCCTGTTCAGTACTTAATTTTTTTTCTACTGCTTCAATCCCACGTTCTAGATTTCCAATATAATGACCCAAAATTTGCAAATGCTCATTTGCATTAAAATCTTTATAATTTAATGGATTTATCACTGTTTTCCCATCTATAAGTTCGGTCTTGACTGGGTTAACCTTTCCCTTGAAATCCGATTGATCAGTTATCTCCAACGAACCAGAAGTATTTTTTCTGTTGTCTTCAGTACTTGCTATATCATCGGCAGCCGTCTCTGTCTGTTTTTCTTCACTTTTTTGAAAAGTATCTTTGTTATCTACCTCAGAAGCCGAAATAAAATACCTAATTGTTTTCAGCAACCCGATATTTACTCCTTCCTTCTGCAATTCATACGGCCAGCGACGAGTTTCTTCTTCCAGTTCCTGCAATAATTTAGATGCTAGATTTATCTCTCCCGGATACTGTTTAAGCCAGTTAAAAAATTGGAGTGCTTCCTCGCTATCCACCTCGGATCTCGTTAGCAAACCCGTAATAACCATAACTACAATACTGTTGATAGACTGCTGCTTGATTGAATCATCATGTAAAGATATCTGAATTAGGGATCGATTATCCATTAACTTCTGTTTGAACAAACTTGCATAACTTGAAGCCGGCTTCCTTATCCCATTTTTTGTTAGCTTAACACTGAGATCAATTAACAACTGCCGGGCCACCTTGAGATCAACTGGAATAAAAAGCCTAATCAACTCGATTTCCCGATTGTACCCAGAAACGTTAGTAAAATCCTTATAGTTAATCAGACCATCAATTAGATCATTTCTGATCTTCTCTGAACTATTTCGCCAACCATCTACAAACGCTGGGCAGGTAACATCGGTCGGTAGAATTAATATAAAATCATACCCCTTGCTGAAATAATCAGTATCTTGTATAAGATGGGCCAGGTATTGTCTGGCCTGTTTACTTTCCTCAATAACAAGCTTTTTTTTGCTTTTGATTTTTGCCACAAATGCTTCAAGTGCTCGGATAATCTCCGTCATTTAATAACCCCTTCTAATATTTAATAATTTTTGTATAATACCAACCTTTTCAAAGGAAGCCGGAATTAAGTCTTTTATTGCCAGTAACCTTGTTGCAAGCATAGCTTTTTTTGCTTCGTCCTGAGCAAAATTAAATCCCATCCAAAGTTGTAGCCAATCATCGTTGGACCCAATTCCAAGACCTTCTTTAAACTGATTTTTATTTAAGTCATTCAGCCATTCCATTAGTAAACAGTCTTCTGGGTTGAAAGGTATGACGCCCAAAATCCATGGATCTATTTTAGCTGGATATGGGTCTTCCTTTATCTGTTCATTAAAATGTTTGATATAACCACTCAGTAAATTAAAAACTGGTTGTATATATTGCTCTGGGTTAGATTGACGCCAGATTTCACTGGCCGAATTATGCCTCGCCTGTCGAAGCAAAATCAGGATTAATAGTAAATCCCTGAGAGACAGAACTAGACGTGACCCTTAGTTAAGATTGTATAGTAGGTTTAAGGCTTCTTGCTGATTACCATATAGATAATGGTCCCAGGCTGTACTCATTAATTGACCTCCTGACTGATTAGCAACTTGACTGTAGTAAGGCACCCGGTGGTGCCTTACTTCATTTGCCCAATCTATCAACACAGCCGAAATTCCTACCGCACCAAATTGCGCCCTAGCTTTTTCAAGCTCTACCCGCCAGCGTTCAACTGGTGGTATAACGGATATATTAATTAAATCAAACTCTCCCATCTTGAATTCCGAGCCGGTTTTATAAGCCTGATACAAACCAAGTATTCGCTGAATTTCCTGACTTCCTAACTCAGAAATCCAATCCGGATACTCTCCAGCAATGGTTATTCGGGTCCTGTCGATCAAGCTGGCACAGGCACAGAGAGTTCTTAACCATTCATCAAAGCAGGGATTTATCTCTGGAAACTCCCTGAAGGTAATCTCTTTCGGTGGTTGATGACAGAGTGACCAACAAAGTCGTACCACCTGCATTAAAGTTTTTGAAGATGGAGCGATTCCTAAATTCTCTTCCCCGCTGTAAATCCGAGTGAATAGATCTTTAAACTTAATAACTATGGCACCGGTATTGACGGTCTGTCCGTTCCAGTTCAACATTAATTCATTAATCGGTGTACTGCTGTTTATTATCAAGTCAAATAGAGTCTGAAAAGATATTCGTGCCCTTCCCTGATAATCAAAGATTAAATCTGTTTCCTGATCTGGATGTCCTAAGAAAAACGCTCGGGCCCTGGTTTCTGGAAAACCCGTGAGGATAAAAGCCTCACTCTTTTCACAATCTAGATCCATCAAGTACCTTACTGGCCGCCCGTCTGTAAAGTACATACGGGACCTGTATACTGGTACCCGAAGGTTAACACTATAGTCCCCGCAAGCTACTTCACCGATAGCTACATCCACCCCTGAAGGTATACCCCATTTGTTGCCGGATAAATCTGCTCGCTCACACCCGCTAAACCCAACCCTGATTGAAGATAAACCCTTTAGCGATAAGAATACCTTTTCGTCAAAACTGTAAAGACGCTGTTCATAGTTCATCTGAAAATCGGGAATCAGAAAAAATTGGAGTTCCGCGATATCCGCTGAGAAATCCTGCCGGTGATGCCTCCCGATATTACCCAGATAAATCCGTCCTATCACTGGAGCACTATTACTCATTTCCTGCCTAAAAAGTTCAAGTTCAGCCATAGTTCTGATTCTTCCTGAACCATAACTTGTTGTATAAAAAAGTCCCACCCGATTTTTTACCACAGGGGTAAAGTCAGATAGTTTTATTTCGGGCAAGAAACCGACAAATGTATCTGTACTAGAATCGCTATAATCTAACCGGTACTGATCTGGCTCAACCCAGTAAATATGAACCTCATCCTGATCATCTATAAACTTCCTGTATCCAGGAATAACATCATTCGGGGTAATTGCAACCTGGTATGAACGATAATTCCATTTACCTAGTAATTGCATCTGCCCAAGGTCTCTGATTATGTGACAATCCGGATCGTAATCAACTGGAGACAGCAAATAATATTCCCCAGGATAAAGTGCGGTGCCACGTCTGATAAACCCCTGCCTGATATCAAAGATCACCGATTCACCGTCAGGCTTCCAACCCGTAATCATCCAGTTAGTCGATTTCCCATCAATTTCGAGACAACCCGAATAATAATCCACCAAAAGCTCGGGTCGATTGAGTAAAGTAACCGGGTATCGCCAGTAAGCTCCTGCCTCTGGATGACTCATACCAGCGATATACGCTGCGGATGGGAACCTTAATAATAGACAATTTTCCGCAGGTGAAAAAAGTAATTTCGGTTTTAAGATAATGCGAGATTGACTGATGACCCGGGTTCTTTCTGGCCGAAAGCATCCCAAGAAGTTATCCCAGAAATCCGGCTGGTAACCAGACAGGTTTCGCAACTCAAATAATTCTATGTCTCCCTGCTCATAAAGTTTAACCAGATAACATACCTGCAGTAAAAACTTCCAGCCTTCGGTATCCAACAAATAATTTTTTAAATAGGCAGAACAAGAAATTCCTTCAATATGCCACATAAATTCTTTATGCTTCAAATTTAGCAGGTAATCCCAGTCTCTGTATCCCTTGACCTCCTTAATAACTCTGGCTAATGCAGGTATATGTCTGCGAGAAACACCGCACTGCTCAAGAATTGCTCCTACATAACGAAACGGCCCGGTTCTTTCCGTACGTAGTAGGCCAAAAAACCTTAATTTTTCCTCAATAATGCGACCCAACCGATCTCTTTGTCCTGCTGTAAATTCGGTTTTCAATAGTTGGGAAAAATGCAACCAAAATCCCTCGTCATCGTAAAAATGATAGGCACAGTTAACAGCCAATACAACAAGAGTAGTTCCAAATAAATTTTCTCTGAATAGCAGTTTGTCCCTGATATGAAAAAAATCAGATGCTAGGTCCATCAGTTCATCCTTGCCGATATATACTTCGCCCGCGTACTGACATTCCTTTAACTGCTGCTGCCACTGAGATATTCGGTCAAGAAGAGATTTCGAGTCTTTCATAATCCTAACCTCATTTTTCCACCGGCACTTATTATCCATTTGTTATCAGCTGAAAGTCTGCTGTAGCTTTGTAATAGTGCCATGAAACTAAATTCTCAATTTGAACACGGTAAACTTCAAGGCCAGCTGCCTCGGCTACATTTACTAAGCTTTTGATAACTTCTTTATATGTAAACATGCAAGTCCTCCATTCTTTCGAGGACTCTAATTCTACTAATACTGCATTACTAACATAGATGTATATCTCTGTATCCAAAATATTTACGTCCCAGTAACACTGATTCCAACGGAGTTATATTCTTCTATAATTTCATAAATCAACTATTTCGACATAAAATTATTATTTTCCTGCCAACAAATACTATATCATTTTAATAAACTATAGAATAAAATCTACAAATTAACTCGGATTTAGAAAGCAAAAATTAAAACCGGCCAAACCGCTTTACAATAATCAGATTATTATTTCCAATTCCCCTAAAATCAAAAACCAGTAACCTATATCAGCGTCAACTTAGTCTTCTCTACTTCTCTCGACCCACCTTGGACAATCATGCACCTGGTAATCAATCAAAAGGTCCGCACCAAATTTTACCCCAACCCCCAGTTCTTTAAAAAAACGAGTTTCCGTTTCCTCCATACCATTCCAGAAGTAGCCCTCAAGGTCATTCCCTGCCAGTTCTAATCTTTTCTGTACACAACACCAGCGGTGACTTTCTGATCTTTCACACGTACTACAGTTTCTAATCATAGCCACCACCCCTTTAGCTCGGGTCGGAAAAGACCTTTCCAAGAGAATCTACGGAGAAATGTATGGCATGATAATGCTAACCCTGTTTCTTATCGGTGTTTGTCAAGATAGTTGTCGCTAATTCCCAAAATTATGTATGAGTTACGAGACCTGTTTTTTCTCAGTAGTTTCCTTTTTTGTGTGCTCGGGATTAAGCCATACTTCATCATCCAGGGACCAGTCTCGGATCTCTCCAGACCAACGTTCAGGATGAACTGCTTTGGCTCGTTCATAGACTTGTCGGCGCTTTTCAAGAATGTCTTGATACAGGCCGCTATGCCTTTGATGAGGTGTCAAGAAATTCAAGCCACTATGCCGATGTTCGTAATTATACCAATGAACAAAGGCTAAAACCCACTTTCTTGCCTGGGTTAAATCTGCAAAACCGAATGCTGGGTAGCTGGGACGATACTTACAGGTTCTAAATATAGACTCTGCATAAGCATTATCATTGCTGACTCTGGGACGACTTCTTGAAGGCGTTATCCCAAGGGAATACAGGGTTTCTAACAGAGATGCGCCCTTCATCGGACTGCCGTTGTCAGAGTGAAGAATCAGTGGTTCTGCTAGTGCTGTTCGTTGTTCTGATAATACTCCGCGACGTACCAGGATACTGGCGTTTTCAGCAGACTCTTCCAGCCAGATATCCCATGCAATTATTTTTCGACTAAACAGATCTAGAATTAGGTACAGATAATAATAGATCCCTTTGGCTGGTCCCGGCAACCAGGTAATATCCCACATCCAAACCTGATTGGCCGCTGTCGCGCAATGAGTTGAAATCGGTTTACTGGAAGGCTTTTTACTTCGGCCTCGGTGATGTTGCATATTATGAGCTTTTAAAACTCTATAGAAAGTGGATTCCGACGCCAGATAGATCTCTCGATCCGCAAGAATAGGCACGATCTGACTGGGCGGAAGGCTCTGAAATTCTGGCTGATTAGCCACTTCTACAACTGCTCTTGTTTCTTCTTCACTTAGCTTGTTTCTAGGGGTTGGTCGAGTTGCAAAGGGTCTTTGATCCTCCAATGGAGTTGCATCACTTCGCCAACGCTGTAAAGTCCGCTGGCTAATTCCCAACTCCTTACATGCCATTTTTTCACGGGCACCTGCCAGGGTAGCTTCTTCGATCAGCATAATAGCTGTAGTGCGATCTGAGTCGCTGATCAGGCGTCCTCTCCGTCCCCCCAAATCGCATTTGCTTTTTTTCTGAGGACCAGTAAAGCTGCTGTTTCTGCCAGGGCTGCATCTCTGCGGCGAAGTTCTTGTTCCATTTTCTTGAGATCTCGTTCTTTCTGACGCAGTTCTTTCTGCAATCGGGTAGCTTGCTCAGCAACGCCACCGTTTGCTTGCATACAGGCATCTCTCCAGGCAAGCACCTGTTCAACGTAAAGTCCTTTGCTGCGGCAATACTCTGCCATTTCAATTTCACTGAGAGGGCTTGTCTCCATAACTATCAGAAACTTATCCTGGGTACTCCAACGTTCTACTTCTTGTTCACCGCTAGGCATCGCAAATCCTTTGCTTCTAGCTTCCTTCTTCCACTTGTGAAGAGTACCTTCTGATAGGCCAGTTTCTCTGGAGATCTGCCTAACGGATTGATTATCAGGAGGCATCATTTTTTTAATAATTGAGTATTTAAATTCGTCACTATATCTAGCCATCATTTCACTCCTTTGTGTCCCTTAAACTCACTATACTTTTCTTGGAGCTCCATGACAACTATTCTGACACAGGGGGCTCTGGAGTAACCATCAGTTTCACATATGACGAGGCTGGAAGGATAATAAGCATTACGGATGAGACTGGTAATTCAACGACTATTAGTTATGATGCTCTTGATAATATTTTAAGTACCACAGACCCTTTAGGTCATAGTAAATATTTTACTTATGATTCCTATGGCAATAAGCTTACGGAAACCGATTTTAATGGTAACACTACTTTCTATACCTATAACGGAAACGACAAACTAACCAGTAAAAAAGATGCCTTGGGCTATATAACTACCTTTGAATACGACGGGGAGGACCGTATTATCAAAACTACAGATCCGCTGGGTCATAGTATTGCCTACACCTATGATGCAGCAGGCTACCTTACCGGATTAACCGATGCTTTAGGTAATACCGTCACTACCCAGTACGACCCTAACGGTAACATTACCGGAATAGTAGATGCCAAAGGTAATACCCTTATTACCAATAACTACAATAATTTGAATCAGCTAGTTAGTATAAGTGATGCACTGGGAAACACGACTAGGCAGGAATATGATGTCCTGGGTAACCTCGATAAATTCACTGACCCTAAAAGTAGGGTAAGTATTTTAAACTATGACCCTATGAATCGTCTTATTTTAGTAGTAGATCCCATGTCCGGCACCAGCAGCCAAACCTTCGATGCTGAAGGAAGACGTTTAAGCCTCATTGACCCTAACAACAACCAACAGACCTTTGTTTATGATCAAGCTGGGCGCTTAATTAGCCAGAAAGATGCGGCCGGGAATACTCTGACAATTGAATATGATAATCTAGGTTTAAGGAAAAGCCTTATCAATGCCCGGGGCCAACAGAGCAGCTATCAATATGACGCAGTTGGTAACTTGATTAAGCTAAGCTATCCAGACGGGAAAGAAGTAAACTACCAGTATGATGCAGCCAATCGCTTGATTAGGGTTACTGACTGGGCTTCAAGGGTCACTAGTTACCAATACGATGCGAATAACCGTCTGACTCGGACCGACAGGCCGGATGGAAGTGTTTTAACCTTTACTTATGACGCTGCCGGACAGTTATTGCAGCAAAAGGACATGGACAAAGCGGCGACCTAATCTGCCGGTACTATTTTACATATGATGAAGTTGGAAACGTACTGACCGAACAAAGCAGCCTTACTGATCCCAATATCACAACTAAGATCAGCAAAATGACCTATGGTTATAGCAATCGCTTAATCAGTTATAATAATGGGCAACAAGTCACCTATGATGCCGATGGTAATATGCTCCAGGGGCCATTGAACGAAGAAATGGGGGCCTTCACCTACGACTCCCAAAACCGTCTAACTAAAGCCGGCAATACTAGTTACACCTACGATGCGGAAAACAACAGAATCGGCGTAGTTGATAGCAACTATCATACTGACTATGTGATTAATCCGAATGCTGCCTTGAGTCAGGTTCTGGTAAGTAGTAATAACGTGGGTAATAAAACTTTTTATGTATACGGCCTAGGTCTTATCGGTCAGGAATCAGACGGCACGTATAGTGCTTATCATTATGATCGTCGAGGGAGTACGGCGGTACTCACTAGCATAGAGGGAACTATTACTGATAACTATTCCTACGGTCCCTTTGGAGAGCTAATTAACCATACCGGCAGTACAACCACCCCCTTCCTCTATAACGGCCGGGATGGAGTAATGACTGATACCAATGGACTCTACTACATGCGAGCCAGATATTATAACCCTGAAATTAAGCGTTTTATCAATCAAGATGTACTCTCGGGGACTATTAATGAGGGACAAAGCCTCAACCGATATGCATATGTCCAGGGTCGACCGATAATGGCTATCGATCCTTCAGGTAATGATTTAGTTGATGGATTTTTGGCCTTTTGTGATAAACTTCCTGGATCTTCAGGCCCTTGTGGATCACTATCGCCAGAGCAGAAGCTGGAAAGCAATCGGCAGACCCGGCAATTACTTAATAATCTCTATTATGAAGCCCAAGATACAATTAAGGTAGGTAATCGGATTAACAGAGAGGCAATAAAAGACCTTCCGAGCGTAGCCTGGGAAATTCCCGGTCAAGTAAGCGATGACTTGTTTAATCAGAGCAGAGATCCGCTTGAGTTTACATTGAAAGCGGCTTCTCCTTTGCCGACCTTACTTAAAGCAGGAGTTAAATCTTCATTTATTGTAGATGCCAAGCAGGGAGAAATGAGCGAGGATATGAAAGATAACCTGTGTGATCTTACTGACTTGATATCCAACGGATATTCTATTAATAAGGGATTAAAGAAACTTACAGCCGTAGATATCAGCCAATTCAGGAAGGTAAAAACAGCCTTGGGCATGGGTTATGACTTCTTAGATACTAATGAAATACTTAACAAACATGTAAGTGGTACAGGTAGTAGAGTGGGTGGGACATTTACTGGTCCCGGTAAGTAATCGGGACCGACAATTGCGTCGAAGTATTATGGCTTTAATAACAACTATAAATAACGTAGTATTTTATAGATAGGTCATTATTAATTTAAATTGGGGGTTAAATTTAACAATGAAAAAAAGCGCAAGTAAAGTATGGTTGTTAACGATTATATTAGCATCGGTATTCGTTGCCCTACCAGCAAATGCATCTACCTATACCTATGACAACCTCAATCGGCTTACTTCAGTCACATATGACAACGGCCAGAAGGTTATCTACACCTATGATGTTGCCGGGAATATATTAGAGGTCCAATATTCTGGATTCGAAGAACCCTCCGAAACCTGGACTGACTTTACTCCAACCGTTCAGAAGACAAGCAACGAATCCTGGACCATAACCTTTAATCAAGATGTTGACCCTCAGACCGTTAACCCCAACAATATATACGTTGCCACTGACGATTCTGGAAACAACAAAGTTATTGGCATTACAGTAACTCCGGTCAATGGCAATCCTCGGCAGGTAAAGGTTGCGCCACCAACTAATGGTTGGCAAGCGGGAGAGACCTACTTCCTCTTCATAAGCAAGCGGGTCCAATCTTCTACCGCCTACGGTTGCCAAGCCCTTAAGAATGGCGTGAGGATGAGGTTTAATATTAGTTCTTACAATAATGATGTAGTTTTATAGTTGGTTCAACTTCATATTATTTAAGAGGCTTAGAATATAGTATGGATGTTGCTCCGTACTATAAATCGGATACCGGATGGATCACACTCACCTACTTTAAGGATCCGTGCCACCAACCGGGTGGAAAACGGGCGTACCAAACGTAATAACACCTATGCTATTGATTATTCTAAGATGGGGGGGGCCTACTGATGTTTAAATCTTTTTACGGCCTTACCTTTAATCCCTTTGATAAGTCGCTGCCAGAAAGCCATGCCTTTGGGTCCCGGGACTTTAAGCAGATGCTTTCCCGTCTTGATTATCTTAAAAATACCCGGGGTATCGGTCTTTTTACTGCCCCGCCCGGTATGGGTAAAACCTTTGTAATTATAACCCATTTTTGCAAAAGTGATATTCATCCCATAAAATAGAGCACGTGCAATACAAAAGAGCCTAAATTTATCCCAGAAAACGAAGGGAACCGTTAGATTAAGGACAGACGGTAATACTTTTCCTCACTGTTATTGTGGATCATGATATATAATATAGTGATGATAGCAAACTGAGAGGAAGTAATAATATGTACGCCAATATTATTGATACCATTGGTCATACTCCGCTTGTTAGAATAAATAAGTTAAACCCCAAGCCGCATATCCCGCTTTACGCAAAGCTGGAGGGCTTTAACCCAACGGGGAGCATTAAAGATCGTATCGCTATAAAAATGATTGAACAGGCAGAAGAAAGCGGTGCTCTCACTCCGGGAAAAACGATAATCGAACCCACCTCCGGCAATACCGGAATCGGTCTGGCGATGATCGGTGCCGTAAAAGGATATGCAGTTGAAATCGTCATGAGTGAAGCGGTTTCCGTTGAACGCCGCAAGATGATTGAGGCCTTTGGAGCTAAGACTACTCTTACAGATGCCTCCCAAGGCACGGATGGAGCCATTAGGAAAGCCCACGAACTTTGCCACAGCTATCCGAATAAATACTTTATGCCTAACCAGTTTTCCAATGAATATAATAAGCTGACCCATTATGAAACTACCGCTAATGAAATCTGGAAGGACACCGGGGGCAAGGTTACTCATATCGTTTCCGCTCTTGGCACCTCAGGAACTATTATGGGAGTAGGGATGGGATTAAAAACCAAAAATCCTGATATTCAGATAGTTGAGGCACATCCTGTTCTGGGCCATTACATCCAAGGCCTCAAAAACATGCAGGAGGCCATCGTCCCGGAAATCTACGACCCGGCCCAGATCGACCGAAGGGTTATGATTGAATCTGAGGCTGCTTTTGCAATGGCCCGAACGATTGTGGCGCAGGAAGGCATCTTTGTGGGTATGAGCAGCGGAGCAGCCATGGTTGCCGCACTGGAATGCATTAAAGACATAGAGGAAGGCTTTGTGGTGGTAGTGTTTCCTGACCGGGGAGAAAAATACCTGAGTACGGGTTTATTTCATCTAGCACCTTGATAATTAACGGACTCTCCTTCACATAGTTTTCGTCTGCTATTTTTCTAAAAGAATAGCTATTATTGTGCTATGTGAACCTCCCCTCCCTACACCTGCGGTGTTGAGGAAGGGGACTTTTCGCTGATTTTTGTTAAAAATTACAGCAACCAACCATAGTCCTGCCTGCAGTCCACCACTGTGTCCACGTAGACGCTGTCCCCTTTCATCTGATAAACCAGCAGGTACCGCTTTGCCATCAGAAGCTTGCGGTATTTGCCTGCCGGTACCAGCGGATCGGAAAGCCGTAGGTTTCGCTCTGGAAATTGCTCCAGCGATTTTGCCTTCTCGTTAAACTCAGCAACGAGCGAAAGTACCGCCGTTTCACTGACCTGCGCCAGAAACCGGGCGTGGTACACCAGCATCTGCGCCGCCTCATCGGAAATGATTACTTTGTAGATTTTATTTCTGCTTTCCATTCAACACCTCCCGGACAGCGGCTTTCATCATATCGGATACCTCGTCAATGGAATAACCGCTTTTGCCGCTCAACCGGCTTTCTTCCGCGGCAACCAGGTTTTCTCTGAGGCGTAGCATGCTTTCGCGTCTTGCAAAGGCTTCAATGTCCATGACCACCAGATCGCCTTCACCGTTTTTGGGTAACCGTAAAATAAAACACACGTGTACACTATGCTTCACGTGTGTTTTATTTTACGGTTACTTCACGACGGGGGTTTTAATGTTGGAAATAGAAAGCTAAAGCTATTTGTATTTTCTCGAATTTTTGGGCAGGTACTTGGGATTAAAAATGGCCAAATTACATTTGGTTCCTCTATAAAATTTAAGGT
>JAAYQE010000243.1 GCA_012519455.1 Syntrophomonadaceae bacterium | reverse complement strand
TGATCACCAGCGGCATCTCTGTAGCGTTTGCTAGTCGCCAAAGAAAAAGAAACTTTCTTGCGACCTGTTGCTGTCATACGGATTTCTGGATCTCTACCAAGATTTCCAATTAACATCACTTTATTTAAGTAAGCCATTTTTTATTCCTTTGTTTGTTTGTTTGTAAATTTAAGTTTTTTTTATTATCTCTAACGTTAAGTTAACCCAAGGCTACTTTTCGTTTTTCAGCTTGATAAATTCTACTAATCCAACCAAAATCTTTTCGGTCTTTTCGTCTAACTTATCTGCTATGTAACACAGTTGCAACTCTAAATCACTTTTCTGTAATATAGAGTTGTTTAATCCTTTGCACAGTCCGTTTATCAATTTAGCCTGTGTTACGTCATCACTTGTGCCAATCTCAAATCCTATTATATCAGCAAGTTTTTCAATACTACTTTTAATCATAGTTTCTCGTTTTAATGCCCCGCCCTCTGGCAGGTGGTTATATATAAGCTAGATTTACGATATGGATTAAATGCGCTGTGGCTTGTATCAAAGTTATCCCTCACCACGCAATTCTTT
The DNA here is from genome assembly GCA_012519455.1 of Syntrophomonadaceae bacterium. Lineage (GTDB taxonomy): Bacteria > Bacillota > Ch66 > Ch66 > Ch109 > JAAYQE01. Next base: position 1,525 of record JAAYQE010000243.1, on the reverse strand, counting down.
TAGGTCAGCAACTTCACATCTTTCTGTGTAGTTATCAAACAAGGCTGAACCTATTTTATCCCAAGAAACCCAGACGGAAGTTCCTTTCACATTCCCGTTTTTAAGTTTTGCTGGTATGTTTGTGTGCAATGTAACACCTTCTTTCGTGGCGTTGCTAAATCCTGTAATAATCACTTCGTTTTCCATTTTTGTTAAGTTTTACCCCGCCCTTAGGCGGGGTGTTAATTATGCGTGGACTTCAAATCTCATATATAGGTCTTCAAACAACGGGAGATATATGTCTCCCCAAAAATCACCTTCATCCCAGCAGCCATTTCTGATTAGTCGGTATTCGTGTGAAAACAACACATCGTCATAGTCCTTTCTTTCAGCTCCGTTTTGAATTTCTTCTTTTTTGACAAAATCAATAAGAGCAACCGTCCCGCAATTTTCTTGCAAAAACTCAAAGGCTTGTTTTATTTTGTTAACTGTTTCCATATCTCTGTTTGTTTTATCTATTACTGGGGTTGTTTTTCATCCATGATTGTTTTGCTTTTAAATTTGTGTTTCAGTTTAAGTTCTGTGATAAATTCTGTACGTTTCATATTGTTGTCCGTTAGCAGCCATTTTACAGAACCTCCGTAAGAACACGCCACTCCTTTAACATATTGCCATCAAAAGTTACTTCGACAGGAATACCTTTTAGTTTATCAACGCTATCAACTTTTGCATCTTTTAGCAATTTTGACAAGTAACGTAATATTTCAGCGTATTGCTTATCCCTATCATCTTCTGCCCAATTGCTATTTTCAGACCATTTAATACTTTCAGCATCCCAAGCGGAATAGCTATCTCCAACACCCCAACCATCACTTCCAAGTGTTACGTGCAATCCAATCATTGCATCTTGATAACCACCAATCCCAAATTTTACATTTTTGATTTTACCTAATTTCTTTTTCATTGTTTTTAAATTAAATTGTTAAACCATAATCGGTTCTCCACAGGCAGGACATTCGCCAATCTGTAAAGCCTTATTCTTTGCAAATGACCATTTTGAAGCCATATCAATTTCATAATTATTTAGTGGCTCAAAATGTCCTTCAACAATTCCAGTTATATCAAAATACTTACCCTTAAAGTAGGTAACAATGTGATTTTTTTCTTTCGTTATTCTTGCTTCACATTCAGGAGCAAACTTTTTAAGCATCAAGTGAAATTGATAACACGCACCATTCAAATAAATATCAGAAATATATTTATCTGTTTCTCAAATAGAGTCAATCAAAAACAACATATCGTCAACACTCGCTATAATTAATGGCGGGTTAATACTTTCTTGATGTTCTGTGCTTTTTATTGTCATTTATGCTCGTCCGTTAGTGTAATATTAAAAATGAACATCATCATAAAACCATTCCATAAAGAACTCTAATTCAGGTCTTGTCTCTTTTGGTAATTTAGTCCAAATAAAATAAGCCCTATCACTTGTGAAAGTTTTTGTTTTAAATTCTTCAATTTCTTCTTTTGATAATTTTAGCTCTGT
>JAAYQE010000018.1 GCA_012519455.1 Syntrophomonadaceae bacterium | reverse complement strand
ATTGGAATTGAACGGGTACACGTGGTAGATCCGCTCGATTTGAAGCAAACGCGTCAGGTGCTTAAAGAAGAATTAGCGGCTGAAGCACCTTCGGTGATTATCTCTCGAAGACTTTGTGTACTACGAGATAAACCTACCGGCATTACTTATACCGTAGATGAAAATTGCACCGGTTGTAAAGTATGTCTACGTACCGGTTGTCCCGGTTTAGTATTTAACGAGCACGAAGCGTTAGTGTCGATTAATCCACTTCAGTGTAACGGTTGTGGGTTGTGTGCTCAGGTTTGCGCCTTTGAGGCAATTCGAAAGGGTGGTGACGTCAGTGCCCGAGACTAACCATACAATACCGGCAGAGGTAAAAACGGTTGCAGCTGAAGTTGCATTGTCGTCTGGTTATCAGGCCGCAGCCGATAACCAATGGTCCGAGAATAACGTGAAGAGCATTCTAATCGTTGGGGTAGGCGGCCAGGGGACCTTATTAGCCAGTCGGGTATTGGCTCAAGCCTTATTGATGGCTGGGGCAGACGTAAAAGTATCTGAGGTACATGGAATGGCCCAACGCGGGGGAAGTGTAGTAACTCACGTGCGCTATGGTCCACGGGTGTTTGCTCCTCTCGTACAGATGGGGCAGGTCGATTATATATTAGCCTTTGAAAAACTAGAGGCGATACGCTGGTTACCTTACTTGAAAAAAGGGGGATGGCTGATTGTTAACGATCAAGCGATTGATCCTTTGCCGGTTTTAACCGGGGCCGCCAAGTATCCGGAGGAGATTCCGGAAAAAATTAGCCGCCTGGTAGAAAATTTGCTTGTTCTAGACGCTACCCCAATGGCTGAAGAAGTTGGAAATGTTAAGGCAACCAATATTGTATTATTGGCCGTACTAGCCGGATTACTCGATTTAACCGAGGAGACTTGGGAACGGGCTCTTGAAAAGGCTGTACCGGCCAAAGTGCTAGAGGTTAATAAGGAAGCTTTTAAGAAAGGTTATGCCTTTATTACCAATAAGAAGTGATCTTTGGTTAGAACTAAAGGGTAAATTAATTGACGGGGGATCGAAGATTTAAGGTGATAAATAGGAGGTGTCAAACTAATGGCAAGACCTATAACTGAACTGGCCCGACCCAATATTTTGGCAATTAGACCGTATGTGCCGGGAAAGCCCATAGAAGAAGTAGAACGGGAGCTGGGATTAAAAGACGTGATAAAACTGGCTTCTAATGAAAATCCTGTAGGTCCTTCGCCTCGAGCCGTAGCTGCGATGCAAGCGGCAGCGGAAAAAGTTAATTTTTATCCGGATAGTAATTGCTTTTATCTTAAGGAAGATTTAGCCCAATTTTTAGGTTTTGAACCGGCGAATTTAATTGTAGGTAATGGATCTGATGAACTATTAAAATTAATCGCTGAGGCTTTCCTGAAAGAGGGGGAGGAGGTTATTTACGGCGTTCCTTCTTTTGTGGAATACGAGTTTGTCACTCGGGTCATGGGGGGACAAATCATTGAAGTCCCTTTGCAAAACTTAACTTATGACCTGCCGGCAATAGCCGAAAAAATAACTTCCCGTACCAAGCTTATCTTTATCTGTAATCCGAACAACCCTACTGGAACTATCGTAGGCCAGAAAGAGATTCAGGCGTTCATGGATCAGGTTCCGGAAGACGTACTGGTGGTTTTTGATGAGGCTTACTATGAATACGTAACGGACGCGGCTTTTCCAGATAGTCTGGATTATGTACGTCAGGGTAAAAGAGTTATTGTTTTACGCACTTTTTCCGAGATTTATGGTTTAGCCGGTTTACGTATCGGCTATGGGATAGCCACCCCGGACATCATTGATTGCCTTATGCGGGTAAGGGAGCCCTTTAACGTTAATTCCATTGCCCAGGCCGGTGCCCAGGCGGCTTTAGAAGATCAAGCGTGGATCAAAAAGGTTCGGGACCTTAATACCCAGGGTCGTGATTACTGGTATGGGGAATTAACCGCTATGGGTTTGGAATATGCCCCAACCCAAGGTAATTTCATTTTTATCAATCTTGGTATCTCTGGTGCTGAAGTTAGTCAGCGTTTGATGAAACTAGGGGTTATTGTTAGACCCGGTCATGTGTTTGGTTATCCGGATTACGTTCGGGTTACGATTGGTACGCCGGAACAAAATGAACGTTTTATCGCTGCTTTGCGAATGGTACTAACCGAAATGGGACGTCTAAACCCAGAGAATAAATAAGGCAGGACCTTGCTATTAAAAGAATTGTGTTTCGAGAAAAATACCCCTGGCCGGGAGGCTCATTGGCCCTGGGTAAGGCTCTAAGTTCCGTACTGTGCGAGGTTAGAGAAAGCCTGGGGGCCAAACCCGGGGATATACCGGCAGAATTTAGATCGCGTCAAGTGATTGTACTCTGTTTAGGGGGCTTACAGGTACCCGGAGATTCGCTCGGCCCCCGGGTTGGTACCTATTTAAAAAAAAGCTTGCCCCACCAAACCGTGTACGGGACCATAAGTCACTCTCTAGATTCGCGTAATTTAGACCAGGAATTGGAGCGGATCAAACAAAAACACCCGGGGACTATCTGGATAGCCGTTGATGCGGCTCAGGGAGGATGGCACAGTGTAGGACAGGTAACTGTGCGCAGAGGGCCGGTGTTACCGGGCGTTGGTTTAGGGTTAGTTTTGCCGGCTCTAGGCGAAATATCCATTACCGGGGTGGTATGTCCTCGTACCCGTCGCTGGTGGCAAAGGATTTATGGCGGAGGACGAGACCCGGAACAATGGGCGGCGTTGCTTTCCTTGGTAATTGCGGAGGGAATCGTACAGACTTTAGGTAACGGAACGATTAGCCCTGCCTAGAATTATTAGGATTCACTGTATATCGTACCGTTTCATTTTACGCCATAAGGTACTTTTATCAATCCCTAAGGCCTTAGCTGTTCGTCCTCGATGCCCGTGATAGTGTTCTAGGGTACGCTTGATTAATTCGGCCTCTGTTTCCTGTAAAGTTTTTTCTACATTAACCCCAGAAAAAATCGAAGCTTCAATTTCGCCCTGGGTAATCTCTTTGGGTAAATGATGGAGCTCTATTTGTTTACCACGGCAAAAAATAAAAGCATATTCTAGAATATTCTCCAATTCCCGAATATTTCCCGGAAAAGAATAACGCATGAGGAATTGTAATACTTCGGGAGTCACCCGGATAATATTTTTTCCCGTTTTCAGATTCAACTTACGCAGAAAATGTTCAATTAAGATGGGGATATCCTCGCGCCGTTCCGCTAAAGAGGGTAAGTTTAATTTTACTACGTTTAGGCGGTAATACAGGTCTTCACGAAAAGTGTTTTCCTGCATCATTTTTAGTAAGTTTCGGTTGGTGGCGGTGATAACGCGGACATCCGCTTTTAGTGGACGGGTAGCCCCCAGGGGCGTATATTCTTTTTCCTGCAGAACACGTAAAAGCTTTACCTGAAAAGCCGGCGATAAATCGCCAATTTCATCTAAAAAAATAGTGCCTTTTTCCGCTAAGGCAAAGCGGCCGGGTTTATCTTTTTTAGCATCCGTAAAGGCACCACGTACATAGCCAAAAAGTTCAGATTCTAGCAGGGTATCCGGCAAGGCACCACAGTTTACATCGATAAAGGCATGTTGATGGCGCGGGCTTAAATTATGAATTGCTCGGGCCATTAATTCTTTTCCGGAACCACTGGGGCCTTCGATCAAGACATTAGCGTCACTATCAGCAATATCGGGCAGAATAGCAAAAATCTCATGCAGGGTATGACTCTTACTAATAATATCTTGAAAGTTGTATTGTCCGGAAAGCTCTTTGCGTAATTCTTCTAGAACTGATAAATCACGAAACGTTTCCACTCCTCCGATAACCTTCCCTTTTTCGTCGGTGAGCACGGCAGTACTGATACTAATGGGGATGGTATCTCCGTTTTGATTTAACACATTAATATGCCGATCAATTATTTCTTCTCCGGTACGGATGGTGTGTTGCAGGGCACAATCATTATGGCAGATATTAGCATTAAAAATATCATAGCATTTTTTACCGATAGCTTGTTCGCGGGAGATGCCGATGATTTTTTCTGCGGCCCGATTAAAAGAAGCAATCACCCAATTTTGGTCAACCGTAAAGATACCGTCGGCTACACTGTCTAGAATAGTGCGTAAATGCCAACTATCTGGTAGTTTCGAAGGCATCGTTCTCCTCCTATGTTGCAAATTGCAATTATATTATTGCATACTACACCGAGAAAAACAATAGTTAATGGAGTTGCCGGGATAAAAATTTTTAAAAAATTAACTTGTCAAAATTAAAGAAGGAGGTTACACTAAATATACGCGATAATGATAACCATTATCATTGTTTCAAAAACCTTTTACCTTAATGCTTACGAGAGGAAGAAAACACATGCTTAGCCGCTATGTTTTGGATAAATTAGAAAATTTAAGTTATAAAATAACCCCACAGCGGAAGGCGATTCTTCAAGTTTTGGAGGAAAATCAGGGAGATCATTTATCGGCCGAACAAATATTTCTAAGCGTCAAAAAGCGGATGCCTAATGTAGGGATTGCCACCGTATATCGAACTTTAGATGCCTTAGCTAATTTAGGCGTGTTACATAAAACTAGTTTTGATGAGGGGCTATTTCGCTACGAGTTTTGTGAAGATGATCGGCATCATCATCATCACCTGGTTTGTGTAACCTGTGGTAATATTACTGAGATTGAAGAAGATTTACTTTATCAGTTGGAAAGAAAAGTAGAGGACCAAGGGTTTAAAGTAATTGATCATAGTTTAGTTATTTACGGTATTTGCCAGGGCTGTCAATAAGTTATATAGATCAAAGAGAAAGGATTTTTTTCGCGATATGGGCGATAATGATTATCAATATCAGAAAGAAAATGACGGACGTATCGTTTTAGTTGGGCAACCTAATGTAGGTAAAAGTGCAGTTTTGACTAGCTTATCCGGAATTCAGACCGTAGTTTCCAATTATGCCGGCACTTCCGTCGAATTACTACGGGGAGAATTAAAGATAGCCGAACAACGTTGGGAAATTATGGATACACCGGGTCTCTATAGCTTAGGTTTAGCTCAATCGGAAGAGCTGATTACCAGAAATATCGTTCTGGCTGAGGATACCCTGGCCATAATTAATGTGGTAGATGCCGGTAATCTGGCTCGTAATCTGGTATTAACTTTGGAATTATTGGAACTAGGAAAACCGATGATGGTATTGTTGAATCAGATAGATCGAGTAAGGTCTAACGGGGTTAAAATAGATGCTTCTAAGCTTGCTTATTTTTTAGGTTGTCCGGTGTATGCATTTTCGGCTAATACTGGGGAAGGGGTTAGGGAGGTACTGGAGGCTGTACCAAGAATGCATACTTTTTTACCGTTAGTATCAAATAAGGAAGTCGCGGGTACAACCATTCCGGGCGGGGTTAATGCTTGTGTAGGAAACTGTCGGCAGTGTTTATTAACGATGGAAAAGGTGAATGAGGCAGAAGAAAAAGTAAGAATTCGTAATGAAAAAGCGCGCTGCCTGGCGGAGCAAGTTACCCTGCGGACGGCGGAAAAAAAGCCTAGTTTTTTAAGTAAATTAGAGCAGTTAATTGACCATCCGGGGTGGGGCGTTTTGATTTTAATATCTCTTTTATTTAGTGGATTTAAAATTTTACTTGAATTTATTAGTTGGGCTGAAGATACGATTGGGTTTCTGTTTAATCCCTTGCATAAGGTGTTGTCTCAGGGAATCAGTTGGCTAATACCGCCCGGATTTTGGCATGATGTTTTAAGTAATGGTATTCCAGAAGGACTATTAGTACCTTTAGCTTTAGTCATGCCCGCAATATTTATGGTATCGTTAATGATGGCTTTGTTGGAAGATACGGGGTTGCTAGCTCGCTATGCCGTACTTCTAGAACGGCTAGGCCGGTTGCTAGGCGTATCGGGTCAAGCCGCGATTCCTTTGTGTTTAGGGTTTGGTTGTCGGGTACCGGCTGTAGTCGCTACGCGAGTTTTGCCCAGTCGGGCGCAACGGGTCATTATTATTACCCTTCTTTCCATAGTGATTCCTTGTGCCGCTACCTTAGGGATGATAACCTCGGTTATCGCGGTTTTTCAGGTCAACGCGATTATCTTATTATTAGCTATGATTAGTGTTTTTTTGATCTTGGGCTTCATTTTAAAATTAATTTATGGTGAAAAGGGCGATTTAATATATGAATTACCTCCGCTCCGAGTACCTCGGGTAAAGAATCTTCTAACCAAAGTTAAGCTAAGGTTTATGGGTTTTTTTACCGAAGTCTTACCGCTTTTGATTATCATGAGTATCGGAGTACGCATTATCCTGGCCTCTGGTTGGATGACGCAAATAGCGGGATTAGATTCGGTAACTAGAGATTTATTCGGGATTCCGGGGGAAGCCATGGTAGCAGTATTTTTAACGGTGATTCAAAGGTATTTAGCTCCGCTTATTCTGTTAAATCTTACGCTAAGTCCACGGGAGGCAACGATTGCCATCTCGATGATTGCCCTTTCTTTACCGTGTTTACCGGTCGTGGTCATGACCATACGGGAAGTGGGCAGCCGCGTATTGTTAGGAATAATTAGTACGGGTTTGGCCGTGTCTTTACTAATCGGGTTCATGCTAAATCTGATACTAACTTAGAAAGGGGGATAAATTAATGGAAAACGCCCATGTAAATTCTCCTAAGAAGAACGGTCAAATATCTTTAGATAACATTAATAGTGGAAAAAAGGTTAGAATTTGTGGTATTAATGGAGGGAAAGGAATTTACCGACGTTTACTGAGTTTGGGAATTATTCCCGGTAATGAAGTGGAGGTGGTATCCATACACCCTTGGGGAGGCCCGGTGATTCTAAAATTGGATGATACCCAATTGGCGATGGGGCGAGGAATGGCCCGTAAAGTGCAAGTTGTAGAATTGTAAGATTGAATCGCGATCCTGGCATAAATTTTGCATATAAAGTAGGTCAGGGTGATTTTCATGAAGATCGCGCTTCCGGTACTAAGAGGTTCCGTGGCACCACGTTTTGATTGTACTGAAGAGTTTCTGATTGTAGAGATTGACGAAGGAAACATTGTCCAAAGGTATATTTTGGAGTGTCCGGAGCGAAACGTATTGAAACGAGCTCTAATGCTTATCCAGGTACCGGTTAAAGTTATTATTTGTGGGAGGATTGACAATTTTTCCTTAAGGCTTTTTCAGGATCGCAATCTAAAGGTTATTACCGGTCAATATGGTTTATTAGATGCAGTTTTGCAATACTGGTTAAATACCTTTTAACGCAATAATACCCGGATAAAAAAATATCCGCGTATAAATCGGGCACTTAAGCCGGAAAGTAAGAAGCAGAGATAAAGTAAATTACAACAGGAGTGTGACTGAATTGAATTGTAACGCAGCCGGATGCAATAGCCAATGCGCGTCAGGTAGTTGTAGTGCCAATCCACCAGACGCTAGAGGAAAAACTTCACCTTCAGGGGTAGAAAAGATAGCAACGCATCACTTGAATTCGATCAAGCATGTAATCGCGATTATGAGTGGAAAAGGCGGGGTCGGTAAATCATCGATAACCGCTTTATTAGCGGTTGGTTTAAGCCAAGAAGGATTTAAAGTCGGAATTCTAGACGCAGATATAACCGGACCCAGTATCCCCAAAATGTTCGGGGTAAAAGAACGACCTAAGGTAGTCAACGGTGGATTATCTCCGGTAGTGACGAATACGGGTATTGGCATTATGTCGGTCAATCTTTTGTTGGAGAAGGAAGATGACCCGGTAATCTGGCGGGGACCGATTATTGCCGGGGCCGTACGTCAATTTTGGTCTGAGGTAGTTTGGGGTAACTTAGATTTCCTACTGGTGGACCTACCTCCGGGTACAGGAGATAGCCCACTTACGGTGCTTCAATCCTTACCCGTACAAGGCGTAATCATCGTTTCTTCACCCCAGGATTTGGCCCATATGGTCGTTCGCAAAGCGGTTAATATGGTTAAAAAGATGGATTTGCCGATCTTGGGCATCGTAGAAAATATGAGTTCTTTACAATGTCCGCATTGTAAAGAGATAGTAGAGATATTTGGTCACCGTTCTCGCACCGAGGATAGCTTTTATGAGGGGATGCCCATGCTGGGCGAGGTTCCTATTGATCCTAATTTAAGTCGGATGTGTGATGAAGGAGTAGTAGAGTTTTATTCTAATCAGTTGATAGGCGATTTAGCCCGGAAAGTGTTGACGAGTACCAAGGAAATTTAAGATAAATTAAACAGCGCACCCGTATAGGATTTTGCAATATTTTAATATCGAAAGTTGCATATTTGCAACTTAGCACCAGTATTTAATGCTTAGCCAGATTCTGAAAGGAGGTGAGGCATAAGATTAAAAGGGTATTTCTCGGCGGAGTACAACTTTTACCCTAGAGTGCTTAATAACTGAATACCAATCATTTCCGTAACTTGGGCAGTAATGCATTAAGTTGAAGACTCTTCTCGTTAGGAGCGAGTTTTCAACTTTTTTTTGTAACCGGCATCTTAATTGCAATTATTAGTCGAGTATTATACAATTGGGTAAAGTAAAAAAAGGGGGGGTAACCTTGTTTAAAGAAGCGCAATGTGATTTTTGTGGGGAATGCCTTAATCGTTGCCGCTATATACCTTTGGCTGAAGGCAGCGGGGGAACCGAATTTGAAAAATTAGTAAATGGGGAAAAGGTAGACTGGTTACACGATTGTATTACTTGTATGTCTTGCGACGAGATATGTCCCCAAGATGCCCATCCTTTTGATTTGATTTTAAGGCGATTGGAAGAGGACGGAAAGTTCACAGATCCTACCTTAGTTAAACAAATGGCGGATCGCTTTTTAGCCAAAGGGGATCCCAGACCAGTGGAACCTAAAGACCGCGTCATATCTTTATGCGTAATGACGGGTAATATGCCTTGGGCTGTACAGGGGCAACTCTTTGAGAACGAAAATTTAACGGTACTCAAAGGCCTTCCTTATTTCTGTAACGTTTTGTTTGCCCATATGGGTAATGCTTCGATTATGCGGGAACGGGTGCAGAAACAGGTGGATAATTTGGCTGCTTCCGGGGCCAAAGAAATCGTTTTTGTCCATGAGGATTGCTATGCGATGTTTAATAGCATGGCCCCGGCCTATGGGATTAAGGTTCCGTTTAGACCGGTACATCTTTTTGAATATTTACGGGATTATTTAAAGGAGAATCAGGATAAGATTACCAAACTTAATATGAAGGTTGCTTATCAGCGACCCTGTGCTTCGCGGCATACTGCACCCGAGGTGGAAGGAATTTTAAATGAAGTATTAGAAATGATTGGCGTAGAAAAAGTTACCCGTGAATACGAAGGGATTAACGCCCTTTGTTGCGGTGTAGAGATAGCTGGCCCTAATCTTAAGCTTTTTCCCAGAGGGAAGAACTATGAACCTTTCCGGGATAAAAATATCGAAGATGCCCAGAAAGCCGGTGCGGAAGCCATGGCTTATCTCTGTCCGATGTGCTTCAAAACTTTAAGTGACAAGGCCCGGGCGGTTGGAATGAAAAATTACATGATTAGTGATCTCTGTCGCTTAGCCCTAGGTGAAGAATTACCTGCGGACAAGCCTTTATAGAAAAAAGATAAATAATATGAGGCCTCTCAGACCTCCGGGAGGCCTCATATTATTTTTAAATTACTTTTATTATCTATGATTTATGATGGCTGATTTTGTTTTATATAAAGTAGATCTTTATCTGTGAATCATATAACTAAATTAACGGTAATTAAGGATTATACTAAATTTTTTTCGAGAATTTCTAGTAAATCTTCTCGTTTAGCCATACGCGGATTAGCCTCCAGTGAGGTAGAGGTCAGAGCCGCTTTAACTAAATCAGGTAGATCCGTTTTTTGTAAGCCTAGGGTGCCTAGTTTATCTGGAATCTGCAGTTTTTCCCGCAAGCGATATACATAATGGATTAAACGATTGGCCGCTGCTTTCTCATCCAGGGAAGGGGACGCGATTCCGCTTTGATAAGCAAGATTCGCGTATTTTTCTACGACTCGGGGATAATTAAATTCCATAACGTAAGGCAGTAGCACGCCGCAAACTAAACCGTGGGCTAAACCATATTTTAGACCGATACTATGGGACAGAGCATGAACCGCTCCTACGCGTACCTGATTCAAAGTTATTCCGGCCATTAAACTGCCAAGCATCATTTTTTCTCGGGCTTCACGGGAACGCCCGAGTTGATACGCCGTATAGATATTTTGCATGATCAGCAAGACCGCCTTTTCACTAAGGGCATCGGAAAAAGGATTAGCCCAGCGTGAGGTATAGGACTCGATGGCGTGGGTCAGGGCATCCAGTCCCGTTTGAGCGGTTAGTTTTTTAGGCATTACCATCGAAAAAATAGGGTCCACAATCGCCACGTCGGCGATCCAGGCGTCGTTACGGATACTGGCTTTAAGACTCGAATGCGGATTAATCAGCACCGCATTATTGGTAACCTCTGAACCACTACCGGCGGTAGTGGGAACCGCTATCCAAGGTAAACGAGGGGTAGTTATTTCTCGTCCCGCGTGATAATCTCGCGTTGGCGCCTCTTCCCGAAAAAGCCCGGCTGTGGCTTTGGCTACATCTAGTACGCTGCCCCCGCCGACCCCGATTACCATTTCACATTGCTCTTCCTGTGCTAGTTTACGAGCCTGGTCAACTATATCTACCGTAGGTTCCGCAGAGACTTGGCTAAAAAATATGCTTTCTAGGCCGGCCTGACGCAGTGGAGTAACAATTCGCTGCTGCATATTTCCCGACACCGTCAGACTTCTTCTACCGGTTACGACTAGGGCCCGCTTCCCTAAACGACGTGCTTCTTCACCTAAACGATAGCTACTGCCGGGTCCGAAGAGTACGCGGGCCGGACTAAGTATATCTAGTAACAACAGTTTCAACCTCCTATGTATCAAGTATAGGTTAATTTTAATTAGATTGATCCGAGTTTTAAAGACTCCCACTTCTATAAGTGGGGGTTACATTATTT
>JAAYQE010000145.1 GCA_012519455.1 Syntrophomonadaceae bacterium | reverse complement strand
TCCGTATTAAACCCTACTCCGTCTATAACGCAGCCGTTTCGATCTACGCTAAGTTCCAAGCTGGGATTAATATCCAAAGAAACATGAGCCACCGCTACCGGGAGCGTATACCGGTAAAAGCACCAACCCGTAAACATGAGTAATATGGCCACCGCTAGAGAACCCCATCTTAACCATTTTGACCAATGGCTGACCGGTAATTGTGCCCTGATTTCCTCCCCTTGCCTTACCTCGCGAGTAGGTCTAGGAACTTGATAAAATTCACCTTCTCGAGTCATGATAATACAGGATCGGTTATTAATTTCTACAACTATACCTTGTACGGCTTTACGCATCATGACTCCTCCTCGCTGGATAGCTGGATGTAGTTACTCAAGTAGGTGAATTCGTCCGCATAATAAAGAATCAGGGCTACCGCAATAATGTACCGGCGGCCGCGTTCAACGGTCTTGGTGTTTATTCCCGTTTGCTTAACCAGCTGCTTGACCGGCAGCTTCTTTTTGGTCAGTAAATATTCGATTAGTAAAGGATTTTGCGTTAAACCGATAGCTACTCTAAATAAAGTTTCCCGGTAATCAGCATGCCGCGGCGAAGCATTTACCAAATCTTTAAAGGTGATTTTATACGCTTTAAGTAGTTGGTTAAACCGTTGAATCTCCTCTCCTCGCTCCCGGGCAATTTCCTGATCCCAGTATTTATTCCATGCCGTTTGCACTTCTAAATTAGCTTCCAAATTCTCCTCGCTCGAACTAACCAGAGGTACCATCTTCTGATAATACCGGTTTTCTTTACGCCAGTAATCTTTCAGGCGACTATGGATCACAATGCGAGCAAAGGCTAAAAACGGAACCCCCTTGTTAGGTTGATAAACGCCAATAGCCTGATCTAACGCATTTAAGGCAATACTTAACTCATCATCCACCCCCCACTCCAAGTTTCTCCTAGCTAGGACACAAGCAGTTTGATGGACGAATGGCTGACATTGGTGTATCAACTTTTCCCGAGCTGCACGGTCACCAGCTATGGACTGATGCAACAAAGTTTTAAGATCGTGATCCATTTGACGTACCTCAGGTGGGCTGTTTTACCAGCCTTGATTATATATACGCCGCAGCCGAAATTTTTGTGGGGGTAGAATTACATTTTTTCATACCTACTGCCTAATTTTCTATACCTACTATACCTACTAGATAAATTTTATCGCCCTAATTAAAGCAAGTAACGCGGTTTTTGTAAAGGAAGGGGCCGTAAGGGACATCTTGGTTCGGCCCGAATAGTTCTACTAGTTCTACCTGAATAAAGATAAAACAAAAAACCAGGCCGGGTAATTACCTCACCTGGTTTTATTAGGCAATAAATATTAGGCCGTAATTAGTATAGGCCGGATTTAATCTACTATAAATTTAATGAACTATTTGAATTTATTCAACTATAAATTGATCGGCCATTTGTTGTAAATCAACCGCTAGATGATTCAATACTTCCGTTGCTGAAGCGACTTCTTCCATGGCAGCCGTACTTTCTTGGGTTGCACTGCTTACATATTGTACGGTGTGCGCCACTTCACCATTACTAACGGCAATTTCTTCTACTTTAAAGGCCAGATCTTTAACTTGCTGGATAATTTTCCCAAAGGTTTCTCCCGCATTATTCACAATTTTTACCCCTGACTGTACTTGTTCCAAGCTGTCATTCATCGCTTCTACCGCCTTACCACTCTCACATTGAGCATTTTGGATCAATTCCTGAATCTCCGAAGTAGCGCGTGAAGACTGCTCAGCCAGTTTGCGAACTTCGTCGGCGACTACGGCAAATCCCCGTCCCTGTTCGCCGGCCCGAGCTGCTTCAATGGCGGCATTAAGCGCTAATAAGTTAGTTTGATCAGCAATATGATTAATGGCCTTGACGATTTTCCCGATTTGGCTGGACATATTATTAAGTTCCTTAACCACCAAAGCTGCGTTTTGCGTCGTCTTATGGATATCATTCATATGCATATCCACCATTTCTAGGTCTTGTTTTCCTTTTTCTGCCTGCTCAGAGGTTTGGTTGGCCGCGATTCTGATCTGCTCGGAATTCTGCGCAACTTGCTCCACCGTAGCCGCGACCTCAGCCATACTGGATGCGGTTTCATTAGCCCCGGCGGAAGTTTCTTCGGCATTAGCGGCCAATTGATGGGCGGAAGTGGCTAAACTGACGGACTTTTCTTTAAGATCAAGGGCGATCTTTTTTAAATTTTCGATCATTAGATGTACATTTTTTGAGAGCTTATCTTGCTCAGAACGTTCTATTATCGTAACCGTCAAGTTGCCATTAGCCACCTCCTGGGCCGCATCGGTAACCCGATTTAATTCCTCTATGCAGGTGTTCAAGTTATCTTTGATGGTGTTGAAGTCCCCGTGGTATGCATCGGTGATCTTTTCCGGAATATCTCCTTTAGCAATACGGTCTACGTAATGCGCGGCCACGCCTAAAGGATTGATTACCGCATCCAGGGTTTCGTTTACGCCTTCTACAATCTTGCGGAAATCGCC
>JAAYQE010000144.1 GCA_012519455.1 Syntrophomonadaceae bacterium | reverse complement strand
TCACTTCTGACGTTGAGCCATTTAAAGATACATAGATCTCATCTATACCAGCCTGTTTCAATTCCTCAAGCTTGGTGGCATCAAATCCCCAGCCACTAATGGCGATCGCTGAATTCAAACCTTCCGCCCTAATGGCTGCCAACAGTTCAATCAAGAAGGGATACACCAAGGTTTCCCCGCCACTTAAGTTAATAAAGGGTATTTTTAAGCGCGCTGCTTGCTTTATATATTTTAAGGCCACTTCTTTTGTGATATCCTTCCCCTGGTTCAAATCGCAGTAACACTGGGGACACCTTAAGGGACAGCGAGTAGTTAACTCGATGTTCATAATTTCCGGGGTCCGCATAGCGCGCAAAGGGGCTTTCGCTTGCCGACACTCGTCAATTAATATCTTTAATTTTTCGCGTTCCTGATCTGCCATATTTAAATTAATAAGACCAGTTTCCTTGAGGACGGTTATAAAATCATTCGTTTCCCCGCTATTTAGCCACTGCTGAAATAGAATTAAATTGCTTCCCGCAATTGGTACGGTTTTATTTTTAGTTAGGTTATAGGCCATTAAATAACCTCGTTCGGCTCGGAATAATGTTTTCATCTGTAACCTCTATCTGATTAAATTAAGCAGTTCATAAAACTCGGGCAAACATTATCTTTATCCCATCTTTATCCTTAAATTGGGAGAAGCCCCGATAACCATTACTTAATAACTGTATTTGATCAACAAAAGCCGTGTTAGAAACATTAATAGGATTCGCTATGTCTAATCTAATCGGTTGGCTTAAATCTTTATAGACCGTATACCTATCCCAGTCGTAATACAATTTGCTCAACTTAGCAATCTGCAAGCCTAAAGCAGTTACCGTTTGAATGCTGGGATAATTATAAGGTGAAACAGTTGTAAATATATATTTAGAATTTTTTCTTCTTTCGGCTCGCTGTACCAAAATTCCCGCTAACTTCTGTTGTAATTTATGGCCCTGCATTTCAAAATCGACTAGTGATAATTCTAACTGGGATACCAAAGATAATTCTTCATCCTTAAAATTAAGTTCCCGGGCCATATTATTCTCGTTAGGGACCTTAAAAAGCAAAAAACAGGCTGCATACAACTGGTCCTGTATAAATAAGCCGACCGAATCCCCATCACCTTCCAACATCAAGGCAATTTCTTCGGCCAAAATAGGCACACAATACTCCCGGTTAGACATGTTCACCAAGACATTCCTCTGCAACAGCATAACTGCCGTTAAATCACGAATATCCAAGCTCCTAATTACATAAGGATGTCGTTTTAGGTCTGACCGAGTTATTAGGTATCCCTGTTCAATAACTTCGGGTTCAATGACCTCAGCGAGGGATGTTTTCATCACGGCCTCCATAAAATTTTTCAAATTCACTAATATGGCATATTTTTAAGTTGTATATTTGGCTTAGAGCTTCAATCAGCTTATTTTCAATATATTGCCACTGATCGATGGGGGTATACCCGGATAGACGAGAGCGGCAAATATCGATTAATTGTGGTTTAAGATCGTTTTGTTTTAAAAAGTTAATAAACCGATTAATCCTTTGGTCAATCACCGCAAAGGAAACCTTTTTAAAATCCGCTACTTCCTGCCAATCGCTATAGCGCAGATAATAGCGACCAGCTTCTTTTTTGACCGATAAAGCGGCCACTGGCATAATTCTTAGGGGATGATATTTATTGTTGATAAAGGCCCAATAAGCTTCTTCGGTAATCTCTATTTCTGATTGCGCTGAAGATAACGAATTATCGCAAGAAAAATAATCTAAATCTATATCTAAGATCAGGGGTTGACTAGTCGCAAACTTACTGGTTAAACCAATTTCCTGATAACTATAAAACTGATATTTTCCCCACTGATTTTCCTCCGATTGTAATTGCAAACGCAATAAAGTATTGACCTCTCCTGTTTTAAAAAATTTACCTTCAGATTTATAAGCGGCCACATATTTGTTGCTTCTCTGGCCACTATATCCATCATATCTACCCAAAAATGTATAGTTGTTAATAATGCCCCTATAGATGGCCGGGATCAGAAAACTAGCTATCCCTAATTCTTGATAGCCATAGGCGTATATTTGCTTAAGATCATCTTCTAAGGCATCAATTGATGAATTTAGCTTAGGACTCACCATATCCTCATGGGAATCAACATGCAATAGGGTATTCCCAAAAGGATTTATTAGTTTTGTAAAATATCCATAATGCCAAATAAAGAAGGCTTCATGGTGCTCTTCAAGAATAAATAAGGGAACCGTCAGCGTTTCCGTCACCCTTTCACTTTTTCTGTTTTTTTGGGGCCTCTGGAAAAATAATTTCGGCTGCTAAACTCGGACTAATCCCGTCAAAATACCGTTTAATGTTGCCGGCCATAATTAATCTCCATAATTATTGGCAATAGCCATCAACGTGTTAATGGCTATTGCCCTCGAGAAGCCTCCGTAATGACTACCAGCTTTTGCTTGGTTTAGCTAAAACAACGAATAAACTATTTGCCGTACTAACAACTATCCCACTAATTGTTGATATAATGCTTGACTTTGGGCTATAAATGGCGTTGACTTTTTACGTCCCTCTTCAATTACCGCCATCGCTTCATCCTGGCGACCCATTTCGGATAATATAATGGCCAAATCTAAATACGGATCCATAAAACTTTCATCTGTTAAGGATACGGCCTTTTTTAATAGTTTGATGCCCTCTTCTGAGTGACCCAAGCGAGCCAGACAAAGTCCCTTTCCTTTCAGGGCATACACTGCGTTAGGTTCCTTTTGCAGTACCTTTTCATTGGCCTCTAGTGAAGCCTGGTAATTACCCAGTCGGAAACTCACGTAACCGTAAAGGTTTAATAAATCTACCTTAAAGTCCGCCACGTTCCTTTGCAAAGCAACAGCCAGGGCGGTTTCCGCCAACTGCCAATAGCCCTTTTGGGCAAAGTTGCGGCCCATGGTAATCAGTTCCTCAGTCGGCTTCCGTGCAAACAGCTTGATTCTATTTTTCAGGCTATGGTTATAAGAACAATACTGGTTTTCAGCGGTTACGCTACCGCCGGTGGTTAACTTTGTATTCGAACACCCGCCTAAGCACCGATCACCGAACCGGCACTTTTTACAAAAGCCTTCCAAGTCTTCTTTCTTCAGGTTACGGTTCCAGCTAAAACTATGCGGGTTTTCCCAAATTACTTTAAGCGGGGTATGCCGGATATTACCTTCAATAAACTCTTTATCCCTGATCGAGGTGCAACCTAAAATATCCCCATTATGCAGGATGCCGAAGGTGTATTTCCCGGCGGTGCAGCCCTGCCGAGAGTAGGTGC
>JAAYQE010000270.1 GCA_012519455.1 Syntrophomonadaceae bacterium | reverse complement strand
GAAGAAGCCGAAGAAGATATAGCAGCAATAACTAAGATGGTATATGACCTAGAGTGCTTTTGGAATATGGAAGGCAACTTATCGGACATAGACTGGAGCGAGAAACTAGCCACAGCAATAAAAAACACTAGCGCATAGATATACAAAGGGGAGCCGCAAGGCTTCTTTTTATTGTATAAAAACAATAACTAAAAAGATTGGAGGAATAACTGTGATATGTACAAGCGAACAGGTCAGCCAAGGACACCCTGATAAAAAAAGAATGGATAGCTTTATTAAAGAATTAAAACGATATAGGCACATATTGCCTAAGCAAACTATATCAACCTTAAAAGGACAGGCGATATCAGGGAATGTAGAAGGAGCAATAAAAGGATTACAAACTGCATTAAATAAGAAGCAATCAAATAAAGATAGATTTACAAACGCACATAGAGGAGCTAGGTATATAATCAAAAACTATGGTGATGTAGATTATAGAACACAACTGAGTATCAATCTTAGAAATTAATGGTATAAAGGAAAGAGGTGGTGATATGAGGTGAGTATAAAGAGAGGACCGGGCAAATATCATGATTGGATAACAGAGGAAGGCTTATTAAAAATAGAAGGGTGGGCCAGAGATGGGCTTACAGATGAACAAATATCTCACAACATAGGCATACATCCTTCTACTTTGTATGAGTGGCAAAAGAAATACCCCGACATATCCGAGTCCTTAAAAAGAGGTAAAGAAGTAATTGACAGGCAAGTTGAAAATGCTTTACTAAAAAGAGCCTTAGGCTATGAGTATGAGGAAGTTAAGCAGATTATTGAAAAAGATGAGAAGGGCAAGGATAGGAAAAGAATAGAAAAGACAGTCAAGCAAGTTGCTCCCGACACAACAGCTCAAATGTTCTGGCTGAAGAATAGAAAACCGGATGAGTGGAGAGATAGACAAAATATAGAACATAGCGGTAATATTAATACTGGACTTAATAAACTTGATTCCATATTAGAACAGTTAAAGGAATAGGGGTGAACACCCTTGAGTGAAAAATTATTATTATCCGATAAGTACAAAGTGTTCCTAAAACACGATGCACCGGCTGAATTTCTTGAAGGAACTACGTTTAGTGGAAAAACTACTGTTGGTATTGTTAAGTTTATGCTAAAGGTGGCAGATAGTCCTAAGAAGTTGCATGTTTTATCTGGATTAGATTTAGGAACCATAGAGAAAAACATTATAAATAAGGACCTTGGCATTACTGACATATTTGGCAGCCTAGTAAGCTATCATGCCAGTGGTAGGGGTAAGCACTCACTGCCGCATATAACCTACCAGACACCAGCGGGCGAAAAGATAATTTATGTTTTAGGATATGATAATAAGACTAGATGGAAGAAAGCCCTAGGCGGTCAATATGGATGCGTTTATATAGATGAAATCAATATAGCGGATATGGACTATGTAAGGGAAATAAGTATGAGATGTGACTATTTATTAGGCACACTTAACCCTGATGACCCAAGCTTGCCAATCTACAAGGAATACATTAATCATAGTAGGCCACTTCCTGAATATAGAGCAGATGCTCCAGCAGAACTGAATGATATGCTAGATGAAGAACCAAAGCCTGGCTGGGTGCACTGGTTCTTTTCTTTTGACCATAATTTAGGATTGACAAAAGAAAAACTAAAACAGATTATAACCAATGTGCCTAAGGGTACCAAGCTATACAAGAACAAGATACAAGGCCTCAGGGGCAGGGCTACAGGGTTGATATTTCCTAATTTTAGTAAGAAGAACAATGTTAGAACCATAGATTGGCTTAAAAAGAGAATGGCCGATAAAGATAATCCACTTAAGTTTGAAATATTCTCATGCGGTGTAGATACAGCATATTCCCAGGAGAGTCCTGATACTATCTCTTTTATATATCAAGGCATAACTGATAAGGGCCAACTTATAATCCTGGATGAAGAGGTATACAACAATGCTAATTTAGAAGTGCCATTAGCACCAAGCGACATTCCCTCTAGACTTATATATTTCCTAGATAGAAATAGGGAGAAGTGGGGATTTGCTAGGGATGTATTCATAGACAATGCGGACCAGGCAACTATAACTGAACTTAAGAAATACAAAAGGCAACATGGAAGCGTATATAACTTCCTTAACTCATATAAGAAAGTAGTAGTAATAGACAGAATCCATTTACAATTAGGATGGCTTAACGTAAGTGAAGTTAAACCTGAGGCTGATTATATTGTATTGGACCATTGTAAAGAACATATAAGAGAAATGGAGTCATACTCATGGAAAGAGGATAAATATGAGCCAGAAGATAGGAACGACCATACAATTAATTCTTCGCAATATGGATGGATACCATTTAGATTAAAGATAGGAGTAGGAGGATAAGAGCATGGGCTTGAAAGAGGTGATAAAAGGAATGATAGCAAAACTACTTAATATACAACCAGCAGAGGATAATCAAATAAGTATTAGGGAACCTTTATCCCATGCAGGAACGGTATTAAGGAATAGAAT
>JAAYQE010000143.1 GCA_012519455.1 Syntrophomonadaceae bacterium | reverse complement strand
TCCTGGGGGGTTATTTCAAAATTAGTTCGCATTTACCCATCTGATAATATTCACCGGCATACATAGTAGTTTTTAATATATGGGGCGATACTTTATATTTACTAGCATCTTTAAAATGACCGTGTCTTTGAAACTGTTTGGCCAGTATTTTTGCGGTCACCGAAACAGCCTGGTCCCGCATGGGAAGTAGGTTGTAGGTGAGGGTTTTGGAAACATAACCCGCTCCGCCTCCCAGGATAATATCTACTCCTTGCTTGGCTTCGATCGAAGCATCCTCAGGCAATTCCGTAAAAAATTGTTCAAAATTAGCATAATGATCATCCGCAAAGCTATGTAAAGCATCCTCAATACTGTTTAAATCGAGGCCAACCTTGGCTAACATTGGCCTATCTAGGGTCATAAGCAATTGTACTTCTGTTCCCGGTATTAAACATTCGCGAAATATAGGCAACAGGTTGAAGGTTCCGTCAGGCTTACGATCGTATTTGCCAGCTAAAGTCAAATTTTCGAAGTCTACGGCCGCACTATCACTGATCCGGATGCCTTGCATGAAGTCATTAATTGGGCTAAACAATACTTCACCGTTCTTGGGATTCTGGATCCCCAGGCGATAAAATGCTTTTTTTTCCAGGATGCTGCTTTCCCCGGAAAGATACCGGCGTGGCGGCCCAGATGTATCAGCCACCTCGATATTACGCCTTTCTTGATCCCAGTCGCCTTTTTTCATCAACTGAGCCGCTAGAGCCGTGCGGATAGCCCCTTTTAAGCTAGAACCCGGGATATAAGGACGTCCATCCGCATCCTTGATAAAGGTTACAACTTCACGAAAGTTTGGTACCCGTGCCGCTTCACCCGCAGTTATGCTATAGCTGACAAAAGATGAGTAATCAGCCTCAACTATTTTATTTTCCTTTAAAAAAACGCGAAAGTCCTTATACCTCGGTTGGATGAGAAACTCTTCGTATTTAGACAATAACGAACGGCTTTTTAAAAAAACGACTAAGCGCGGTAAGTCTAGAAAATAAATGATTCCTTTTTTGGCATCAAAAATATATTCTTTTTTATTCAAACGCTCTCCCGAGCCAATAAAAACCGGGGCCAGCATGCGTAGGGTAAGGTTTATTCTTTCGAGATGACCATATTTCATAAATTCACCCCCGCAAAAAGAGTGCGGCCACAACGCCACACCGGATGTGCGCCGCCGTTATCCGATAAATCATACATACCCCCCTTGAACCGGCTGGGTAAACACGAGCCGGGGGCCAGCATATATATAGATCGTTTTTTCAGTTGTCCAGGAGCATAATTTTCGGAGCGAATAAAACCGCCGCGCCTTACTACGGTATACCAGCCATTTTGCAAAATCTTATCCAGCTCTGCATCAACTGGTAAAGCAGTCCCTAATAGCATTTGATACTCCGCCGGTTCCTCTTCGATTAATTCTATCAATTCAGCTGGTACCGGACTTTGTTGTACCTTAAATTTACCTAAGCCGGATGATTGTTTACCGCCAATACCAGACAAGCCTAAATTAGCCAGTAAAGTTTCGAAAGTATCTAAAGCTTCATCTTGCTCAAAACGAACAATAATATAAAGCCCACATCCAGAAGCAAACTTCCAGGCAGCAACATGGTAAGGCAGAGGTGGATTATTGCCTTTTATCGCCACCCGGGTAATGGTGGTTAAATGGCCAAAGATGCCGGATAGCTTGTCCAGATTAACTTCCGGCTGATTCAGTCCTTTAAGGTATTCTCGGAAAGAAGATAATGGAATAAATTCCAGGGATTTCAGCTTTTTCTTTAAACTAGCATCACCTTCACGCTTTTTATTCCCCACAAACAAAATTGGCTTAGGAAGAAAGAGCTCCTCCTCGGCATAAGGTAAAGCATCGGATATGGTTAGTGTCCCATCGGCAAAATACTTGACGAGCTGATCAATCTGGCCTACCCTGGCAGCTTCACAGCAAAGCGCGGAAAAAAGGGTATCCGCATGAATCGTCATCTGACCGTCATCTAACGAAGCTCCCCCAGAGTGCTTCCCCATATGTAGTGCGGTGGTAAAGTTAAGCTTGTAAAGAGAATACTCCATATTCCTCCACTTCCTTTAATATCTTTAGGAGTTCATTCACATCTGCAGGGCATTCTCCATCCTTTATCGTTATTTCAAAATCGTTAAAAGCAACCCGGCCATAACCGCGAGAACCGTGTCCTCCCAGGTAGTCCATTGATAATAGCTTTAAGCCTCTAGATATGTTGGCAAAATCATTCTTGATATCCTCGGCATCCTCCATATCGTAAACCAGGTTAATGGCAAATACGGAACCCCTTACCACTCTTTCTATTTGCCGAGGATTAGCCATAGACGTAAGACGGCTGATCGTATTCTCATACTTAACCTCGGTCAGTCCGCCGCGGGTTTTTAGGGTATCCGCATTAACTAGAAAAGAATCGGTAAACTGCAACCTCGCGGCCTTAGGATACTCCTGCCGGCGGTGGTCACCCGCCGAGCCAAACAGTCGTTTTAGCTCTTCTGGATCATCTGCGCACTCCTGCGTGATATAATGATTTTTCATCGCTTTGGCTAGCAAGGTGCGCATTTTGCCCTTAAAGCTGGATCCAGGCAGCATGGGCTGACCAGTAAAGCTATCTCTAACAACTGGACTATCTACGGCACCAATAGCGGAAAAAGTTGATGAACCCCCAATGTGCATGCCGGTTAAAACGGTCATTTTGCATTTAATTAATATTTTTCCGTACATCCTCCTCTTACCCCCTTAGCTATCTCTGCCGCCATGAAAGCGATGATAGGCCACCAGAGCTTCCATATAGCGAGCAAATTTAATAAAATTCTGGCGGCTGTCGCCAATGCTATTTAGTAAATCAAGCAGCCCAGCCTGCTCTACAAACGGCTTAACCACCTCGCGCTCCCGACCGCATTCATAGACCAACCTAACTTTAAGATATTCAACACGGCTTTGCAGGTCTTGATTTAAAACTTCCTCGCGATCAAACCAGACATCATTGTAAATATTGCTAATTAAAGTCAGTATATTCCTAATCTTACTAGTCGTAAAATTATTATACTTTCGCCCCATTGACCTTCTTAAGTCTTGGATAACTTTATCCGCTTGAGCGGTGTAGTCTAGGCCTAGTTTAAATTCCCAGGCCGCAGCCCGGGCAGGAGCAGCCTTCTCCGCTTGTGGTGGCCCTAAACCCCTAGGATCATTGCGGTTGACCATCTTTTCTTTGCCTGGATTAAGCTTCCCCGCTGGCGGTTCTGCACCCTTAAAGCCAGCCTTCCGAAATGCTTCTCGTATATCGCTCATTTCTGCTAACCTCCTTTTCCTCACGGTTATAGTAGGTAAAAATTATTATGGCGGTAGTCAACTGTCGCCTTTCCTCAGGATTCAAGGCCCAACGGTAAACTTTTTGGGCAAAATCACGGTAATTTTGTTTCAATTCAGCCGCAGCCCCTTGGCCTGGCTCCCGTCTAGCCAAAAGATAAGCCAGACGGGCAATGTTTATAGTGGGTTCTAGCTTCAGGGGTAAACTCAAGGGTATATTTAGCTCCTTGCTTTTTTCTACGATTTCAGACGTGTCAACCTCAGCCTGCCGCAGTAGGTCCAGGATGTTATATAAAAAGCTATTGCCATAATCCCCAGTATGCGAAAATATACTATCTAAAACCACGTATTTTTCCTCTAATACCTGATTTTCAAAGGTATCCCAGTCATAGGTATGTAAAGCTTTCAGTTCTTCTTGGTTCATTTCCAGCCCTAGGAGCGAGATGGAATTTTTAACCCCGCCTAGGTATTTATTATCTTTAGCTTTGGCCTCCAAGTCAGCTGTCTCCGCGGCCATTCGGGTAATTGGATAACCGGGCTCAAAGATAGCAAATCCGGCCGACATAGTCAGGGTATTGCCGGTATAGCGAGCGAAAGCTCTTCGAATATCAATAGCCGCACAGAGTACTTCGTTCCATGCTCCGACGATAAATAGATCATCACCACCGGCATATACTACGACAACATTACGTTTTCCTTCTGGGGCGAGCAGGCTGTATTCACCGTTCTCCAGTAAATCATTGAGGTAATATTTAAAAAAGATAGATAAGCTGCGCGATAAGGTGGCGGTGCGGGACAAAGTAAGATACCGATATTTGTTTTCAGCTGCATTTTCTCTGATAAACCCGTTGACAAAGGCTGCACCCATATTATCTACATCAGCCCGTAAGACCCCGATCCTTCTGATGCCACTTGAGCCTTCCGCGAGCTCGGCAAAGGTTTTTAAGTCTCCCTCTGGATTGGTTACTGCATAGTCCCCCAGCCAAAGCTTGGTTGCTAAAGAAAAGCCGGTACGGTAAGTGTTCTTACTGTAAATACGCACCACCTTATCGGGGCTATTTTTCAAAAGCTTCTTAACCTCATTTACTTCTAAGGCGTAAAAAAACAATTCCTCTCCCAGGTTGGAAAAAAGCAGTAAAGAAGGTCCGTTGATTTCTTGATTAGCTACAACAAAAACTGAATCCGGTTTTATTAGCATGCGAGAGATATCCGTGAACGCAGCGCAGGTTTGACAAATGGTGCCTTCCTTTCTTTCCACCAAGCTACTGGACACGCCGCACACCCGGCATTCACGTCCCGCTTGGTCAATTTTCCTGCTGTTTAATTGCCGCAATTGGGCAGCTGAATAACGCCGCAGTTTGCGTTCCGACACCTGCGCGGCAACGCTGCGAAAAATATTGCTGTAACCCTCCTGGTCTTCGGTTTTGTTCATCAGCTCATTAGCTGAGCATTCCTGTAACCCGTAAGCCACAAATAACCGAACATCGTAAACTTCCATAAGCTTGCGGTTAATATTTTCAATAGCCTCCTCAGCCTTGGTTTTAGCTTCTGCCGTATTAGGGAGCAAAATATAGGCATGTCCACCACCGGTATATAATAGGTTGGTACGGTAAAGAGAACAGGCGGATAAAATTTCGTCCGCTAAGTTTTCCAGAAGCAACTCCAGGTAAAAAGACCGCGACCGCAACCCTTTTAAAGCTCCTTTAGAGGAAATGGTATAAATAAATTGCTGAATTCCCGAAATATCACAAGAGAACAAGCAAAAGGCTTTTTCCTCATAAAAACTATGCCGGTTTTCGAAAAGCTCAAGGTGATAGTCATCCTTCTTCTGGCTGGCTAAGTATAGAACAATACCGGCCGCTAGGGCTGCGGTTATCTTGGAGTGGTCAAAGAGTGAAATATCCGAGACCTCACCTAAATAAGTGGAGGAAGGAATGTAGGACCAATAGGCTTCGGCTACCTCCAACAAGGAATTAACCAATTCGTCTTGAAAATCAATACCGCGTAATCCTTCACTCAGGCCGAAAATGAGGTTATTGTAATCTGAGGCCGGGTTATAAGCCTCTATCTCTTGCGGATAATTAATTTTCTCCCTAATTGCAGCTACTTTGTGGGCTGCTTTTCCCTTCGCGTTGTTCAACAAATTGTAAATTGACTCCTGGGGCCTACTTCTGTCAAAGCCCTTGGCCCCTTCACCTTCAATTTCGCGCCGGTCAACTCCTGAGGATATGTTATCGGCAAGATACACTATATACGCTAGGCTATCTCTTTTTAATCCTGCCCTAGCTATTTCCTGATGATGATGGTATCGGATACAGTCCAGAATGTTTTGATCGTCGGTAAATTTATTGACCCATTCCTGACCTGAAATGCTATGTGCGCGACCATCGACATTGGTCCCGCGATGTAAAACCTTACCGATATCGTGTAAAAGACCCCCAATAGTTACCCTTTTTACAAAATCATGCAAGCTCTCACCTCATTTCGAGTTATTAAAAAGGCAAATTCCTTCCATATTAGGTTATCCCTGCGGACTAAAACCGGCATCCTAATTTGCCCTTATTTTTTTCCCCGGCCCAATTTGTAAAAACCAAGTAATCTCCTTGGTTTTTACAAATTTGGAGTATAAATGGATACCTTCGCCAGGGACTTTATTTTTCCCTCCTAAAAACCAACTTTTCCCCTATATTTTTTAGTTTTTAATTGTAACTTTTTAAATAGAGTGATCAATACTTAGCTTTTATAAGTCAATTAAACTTTATCCCTTATGCCTCGCCAATTTTTTCCTTAAAGTAGCTAAATCGTGTTGGGTTTATTTTAACCTTTACCCGTGACCATAGGCTGTCACTCTAGATAAAAATAAAAAACCCCTTGAAAGTTTTAACTTCCAAGGGGTAATCTCTTTTTATGATTTTTCTTATTTTAATTATCTTTTAATTATCCCCGATGCTGCACTTTAGCCCGGGTGTCCGCAGGGGAGTCCCGAAAGATGACGGGAGTGGTCGTCTCACCCATGCGTAGGTTTTTAAAAGCTACGGATAGCATAAGCTTAATCCGATTCAACTGATTTACCTCACTAGCTCCGGGGTCATAGTCAATGGCTGTAATATTCGCTTCCGGATAGTGTTTGCGGAGCGCTTTAATCATCCCTTTACCGGTGACGTGGTTCGGCAGACAGGCAAAGGGCTGCACACAGACAATATTGGGCGCGCCAGTTTTAATCAGTTCAATCATCTCCGCCGTTAAAAACCAACCTTCACCGGTATGGTGGCCTAAAGACAAGATTTCCTTGGCCAGCTTAGCCTTGTGAAATATGGAAGTGGGAGGATCAAAGCGGACGCTTTTCTCAAGGGCTTCGACTAACGGTTTTCGCGTTTTTTCCAGATAGTGAATCCAGAACCGACCACCGAGATACGGCTTTTACCTTCCCGCTAAATGTTCATAATGATATATCGAATCATAGGCACTGTATAGGAAAAAGTCCAGAAGGTCGGGCATCACCACTTCTGCGCCCTCACTCTCTAGTAGACTTATCACGTTATTGTTCGCTGCCGGGTGATACTTAACTAAAATTTCACCCACTACTCCCACGCGGGGTTTTTGGCTATGGGTAATTTCTAAACGGTCAAAATCCCGAACGATGGCCTTAATATTATCCAAAAAATCCGGTTTTTTAGCGCTTAAAAGCTGCCTTTTAGCCCTTTCCACCCATTTTTGATACAAAAGATTAGCTGAACCGGGAATAACTTCATAAGGTCTTACCCGATGCAGGACCCGCATTAATAAATCCCCGTAATGCATTCCCATTACGACCTTATTCATCAGACTTCTGGTTATTTCAAAACCGGGGTGTCTTTCTGTACCCAGCAGGTTAGCCGATATAACTGGAATATGGCCAAAACCAGCCTCTTTTAAGGCTTTGCGTAACAAGCTGATGTAGTTTGTCGCCCGGCAGCCACCTCCGGTCTGGGTCATCACCACCGAAGTGTTATTGAGATCATATTCCCCTGACTGCAGGGCTTCCAGCAGCTGGCCAATTACGATAATCGAAGGGTAACAAGCATCATTATTAACAAACTTTAAGCCTTCCTCAATAGCTTCTTGGGAAACCTCGGGCAACAGCTTAATATTATACCCTTCGCTGTTAAAGACCGTTTCTAAGAATTCAAATTGAATTGGGGCCATCTGTGGACATAATACGGTATGCTCTTTTCTCATTTCTTTTGTAAAAAGCAGTCGGGTCCAGCTATGGGGTTTTCTTTTAGGTTTAAAGTTAGCTTGATCCCGTTCCTCCAAAGCCGCCAATAGAGAACGAATGCGAATCCGGGCGGCTCCTAAGTTAGCCCCTTCGTCAATTTTAAGTACGGTGTACATCTTGCCGCTAGCTTGTAAGATTTCTTGTACCTGATCGGTAGTAATGGCATCCAGGCCGCAACCGAAAGAATTAAGCTGAATTAATTCCAGATCCGACCGCGTCGTTACAAAACTAGCTGCTGCGTAAAGGCGTGAATGATACATCCATTGATCGTATACCCGCAAAGGCCGGTCTACCTGGCTCTGATGCGCTATGGCATCCTCGGTAAGTACAGCTAATCCCAATCCGTTAATAATATTCGGAATACCGTGATTAATCTCCGGGTCTAAATGATAAGGCCTTCCGGCCAGGACAATCCCTCGCCGTCCGGTTTCTTGCAGATAGGCTAGGACCTTTTCTCCGGCCCGGCGTATATCTTCCTTAAAGTTCAAGTCTTCTTTCCAGGCCTTTCTTACCGCGCGGGCGATTTCCCTCCGGGTAAGGCCTAAATCCTGCATGTTTTGGTGCAGTCGTTTGATAAGGTACTTGCGATCGTGATAGGGTAAAAATGGATTAATTAGCCGAACCCCTTGTTCCTGAAGTAGGTCAATGTTGTTTTTTACCACATCAGGATAAGAAATAACAATGGGGCAGTTAAAGTGATTATTAGCCTCTTTATGTTCTTTTCGCTCATAAATAAGCGAAGGATAAAAAATGGTTTTTATTCCTTGTTGAACCAAGGAAACAATATGACCGTGCACTAATTTAGCCGGATAACAGACCGTGTCAGAGGATATCGTCTCGACTCCCAAATCATAAATTTTTTTGGAGGATACCGGCGAGAGCAAAACTCTAAATCCTAATTCTGTAAAGAAAGTAAACCAAAATGGATAATTTTCATAAATATTCAATACCCGGGGTATACCAATGGTCCCACGGGGAGCATCCTCAGGGGCTAAGGGCTGATAAGCAAATAAGCGTTTAAGTTTGTACTCATAAAGGTTAGGAATTTCTTCTCGCTCTTTGCCCTTGCCTAAAGCTTTTTCGCAGCGGTTGCCGGAAATAAACCGGCCCCCGTTCTGAAACCGATTTACAGTGAGCAGACAGTTGTTTAAACAACCAGCACAACGATGAATATTTGTCTGAAGATCAAACGCCTCTAATTGTTCTGCGGTTAGCAAGGTGCTTTGGTCGCCTAGCCGGTATTTATTTCGGGCAATAAGCGCGGCCCCAAAAGCTCCCATCAAACCGGCAATATCCGGTCTTACGGCTTCCCTACCGGTAACCAGCTCAAAGCTCTTTAGAATCGCGTCGTTATAAAAGGTTCCCCCTTGTACGACAATCTTTTCTCCCATGTCTTGGGGATCTCTGATTTTAATCACCTTGAATAAGGCGTTCTTGATTACTGAATAGGAAAGACCGGCTGATATATCTCCTACCGTTGCGCCTTCTTTCTGGGCTTGTTTAACCTTGGAATTCATAAAAACTGTACACCGAGAACCTAAATCAACCGGCTCGGTGGCTTTTAACGCTTGTTCTGCAAATTCCTCTACCGGCATGTTAAGCGAATGAGCGAAGGTCTCAATAAAGGAACCGCATCCTGAGGAACAAGCTTCATTAAGCATGATGCTATCAATAGCTCCACCCTTAATGCGCATACACTTCATATCCTGCCCACCGATATCCAAAACAAAGTCTACGCCTGGACAGAAAAACTCGGCCGCCATATAATGAGCCATGGTCTCGATTTCGCCTAGATCTACGCATAAAGCGGCTTTGATTAATCCCTCTCCATAGCCGGTTACCGCGGAATTGGCGATACGGGCATTGGCCGGCAACTGGCGGTAAAGATCACGCAAAATACGAATAGTTGACCGCACTGGACTGCCTTCATTACTTCCGTAATAGGAATACAAAAGATTACCGTCTTTATCGATTAGCGCGGCTTTGGTGGTCGTGGAACCGGCATCAATTCCTAAAAAGGCATCGCCGGAAAAAGTTTTCAGGTCCTTTTTCCCCACTTGCAGCCGGGCATGTCTCTCTTTAAAGCTCTTTAATTCCTTATCCGTGGTAAACAAGGGGCGCATCCGATAAACCTCGCCGGACGTTTCTACATTTAAAACCTGAAGCCGGTCCACCACCGACTGTAAATCAAAAATACGTCCGCCTTTTGAAGCTAAAGCTGCCCCCAGAGCCACAAAGTACTGAGCATGCTTAGGAAATAAAACCTCCTCATCCTTTAAGTTCAAAGTTTCTTGGTATCTTTTACGTAGCTCAGATAGAAAATAAAGAGGACCACCCAATAAAGCCACCTTTCCTTTGATCGACTTCCCGCAGGCTAAACCGCTAATAGTCTGATTCACAACGGCTTGTAGGATGGAAGCAGCAACATCCTCTTTTTGTGCACCTTCATTTAACAAGGGCTGAATGTCGGTTTTGGCAAAGACCCCACACCGAGCGGCCACCGGGTAAATCGTACGATAACGACTGGCTAGTTCGTTCAACCCTTGAGCGTCAGTCCCTAAAAGAATAGCCATCTGGTCAATAAAAGCGCCGGTTCCTCCGGCACAGGTACCGTTCATTCTTTGTTCGATAGTACCGTCAAAAAAAGTAATTTTAGCGTCTTCCCCACCTAATTCAATAGCTACGTCGGTATCAGGAATATACCTCTCTATCGCATGGTTGCAAGCAATAACCTCCTGAATAAAAGGTAATTCCATCCAAGAAGATACGGCCAAGCCGGCAGAACCGGTAACCATTATCGTAACCGGTCCGTTACCAACCTTCTTAAGAGCTATACGCAACATTTCTGCGGTTGTGCTTTTGATTTCTACGTTATGGCGACGATAATCACCAAAAATAGGTTGGCCGTTCCGATCAAGTACGACCATTTTAGCCGTTGTTGATCCAACGTCTAGCCCAATATGCAACATGCTTTCCATGTATGCGACACCTCTTCCTGCCGCTAAATTTAGACAATAAATATCAGAAAATCACTATTGGGGCTATTCATTTAATCTTCAAGATAAAATTAATTTTACTACATTTTTACCAAGCTCGGCTGTCTTATTTAAAGTGCAAACTAGGCTACTATGTATATATTCTAATCCAGCATATCTTTATCCTTCTTCTTTGTGGATTCTCTCCATAAAAAGAACAGCAGTCCCTATCGTTTGTCGAAGAACTGCTGTTTAAGTTTGGTTCGTATTTTTAATGCTTAAGGGTTATATAAGGTTAGTCTAACTCTTTCAATCGAGATAAGATTTGACTGGGTACCATCCCGGAAGCATTAATTACCGTTCCAGTAGTAGAAATATCTTGCATATTCATGAAATTCTGATCTAAACCGGTAACGATGGTAGCTATTACTTCTTCCCCATGGTCGGGATTGACCACCATATAACCCTGCTCCCTTAACCACGCACTTAATCCAGTTAACCCTTCTTCTACCGCTATCTTTCTAATTTTAATGCACCTTCCTTTTATCTCATTCGGTTTATGTTTATTCTGTAAATTCTATTATGGACGTAAAGGCTTACTTTTATTAAACTCTTGATCTAATCGGTTAGACCTGGAGGACATGCGTTGCGCAATAAAGACAAGGATCAAAAGAACGGGCGACGCGTCCTACTTCAATGGGAGTATTGGGGTCATCAATGGGAATACCTATCAAGGCGTGTTCTAAGGCCCCCAAATTCCCCCGGTTATCCCGTGGAGAAAAATTCCATTCTGAAGGCGTGATAATCGCATAATGGGCTATTTTATCCGTATCCAGGTGACTACCGTGTAAAAGACCACCTCGAGGTACTTCCAAGGTGCCAAAAGCCTGCGTTTTAATCCGGTCCGCGGGAGGCCGGTACGCCGGCTTTCCTTCTTCTATTTCACTCAACCATTGAGCCATCCATTGCGCAATCAAGGCTGCTTCACGGCTTCGGGCCACGATGCGGTCCATAGTGGAGGAAGAATGAAACTCACCCCGTATGATGGCCCGGGCTAACGGCCCTACTTCCATCACTTGTCCAGCGTAGCGGGGCGCAATCACCCAGGTGTAGGCTCCTGGTTTATTCGACTCCGGTTGCTTTACAGCCTCTAAGTCCGTAACCCTTTTTGCCGGTTGCTTCCGAAACCAGCTATA
>JAAYQE010000142.1 GCA_012519455.1 Syntrophomonadaceae bacterium | reverse complement strand
TGTTTTGCTTTATTCTGCATTTCCAAATCATCTAAGATCGGAATGGTGCCTAAAATAGGTAAATCAAAAATTTTCCGGACCTCTTCCGCGTCCTTAATGGTGTTATCTAAGAATTCCAAAAGGAAAACGAGCATTATTGCCAGCATTAAGCCCAGAATCCCGGCGATGGTCATATTTAACATCTTATTCGGCTTAACCGGCGCCGTCGGAACTGGGGCCGGGGAAACCGGCAGTAAATAAGTTTCTCCTAAGTTAACGGCCTGAATAATCTGGGTTTGCGTCCACTTTTCGTTAAGCAAGTTATACGTCTGTTTGGTCTGGTCCAGCGTTTCGGACAGCCGATCCATGGCTAATTTCTTTTCCGAGGCTTCCGCCTGTAGGGCCCGAATTTCTCCACTTAGTACGTTAATAATTTCCAGGGCCGCATCTAGCTGGGCGGCTTTTTCCGCCAATTCAGTTTCCTTCTGGATTAGGCTATCGTTGAGGGAAACATAGGCCGGATTTATTTCTTCTTTACCCGACGCTTTATCGACCAAGATCGTAGCTGTAACGTTATCCAGCTGTTCTTTTAAGCGGTCCCGCCCGGCCAAGGTCTGCTGGAATTCGTAACGGGCCTGATTAGCCAAGGATTGATACTTGCTAAGGTCTGCATATTTATTTTCAATCTGTTTCTGTAAAAAAAGCGGATTTCGTGCTTCCGCTTCCAGACGCTGTAATTCCGTACTGGCTTCTTCTAGTTTTTCCTCTTCAACGCCCATTTGTTTTTGCAAAAAGTCTACGGATTTTTTCATCTGTTCCTGGTTATTATCCGAGATAAATTTTACAAATTCTATCTGCAAAGTATTAGCAATATCCGCCGCCATCTGAGGATTGGGATGGGTGACCGTCATTTCAATCAGATTCGTATCTTTTATGGACTGGGCATTGACTATACGTTGCAAGGCGCTCGGGCTTAAGTCCTGGCCTTGATCCCCCATGGCTTTAAGCGTTTGCTTCATTAGGGTGTTGTTTTTAATTTGCGCTACGTAGGTATTCATGGTTAATTGGGGAATCGACGACATGGTATTCACGACTGATTCCAGATCATCCTGATTCGTTGGGGTCCGGCGGTCCAAACTGGAAACCGGTTGCACCACCATCAAAACGGATTTTGTCTCATAAATAGGGGTTAAAATAAAGAAACTGACCACCCCACTGGTGGCTATGGCACAAAGCGTCACCAAAACAATGACCCAACGCCACTTTTTGAGAATAATTAAGTATTCACGTAAATCAATGACCTCTTCCTGATCGTAAAGCTCTTCGGTCTTGATCTTATCCTCATGTAATTTACTTTGAACGGGCGGTTTCGATTTCAATTTGTCGCCTCCAAGCTATTATGTCTGTGTCTAATCTTGAAAATCGAATTACCTACTTACGGTTTTGGTATTTAACATATAAAACCCTTATCTCCGCTATTTCCTCTGGCGAGAGACGGGATAACAAAAGTTTTTTTATCGCTTCCTTTTCCGTAGGGGTAATGCCCCCGTTTGACCAGCTAAGCAATTGACGTACATCTTCGGCACTTAACTTGTTAAGTACCATATTGAAGACCCGCATCCGATCCTCATTCGTTATTTCGCCTTGCAATTGATTTAGACGGGCTTCGCTGATAACGGAATTAGGCGTATACGGTTTTGGACGGTTTTCTCCTATCCATACATCGTTTTGGACTAGGCCATCTATAGCGTAATTCGGCCCATGGATGCGGCCTTGGTTCAGCTCCAGAAGCGGCGGATAAGCGCTTACATCATTTGGATGATCCTTAGCTTCAACAGCTTCAACCTTTATTTCAGCCATTTCTAAGATAATTTGATCCATTAAAGCTAGATCCAACATGCCCTTATCCATCATGAATTCTAAGGCCAGGTCTGCACCGGGCCTCTGCTTTTGTAAAGCAAACCCCAGCCCAACGGCTACGATTAAACCGAGGTACACAGTAAGTCCGATAATCAGTTTGCGCTGCAAAGGCGTAGGCGCAGATCTTTTTCTTCTTGACGAGATAACCACCTACTTTAAATCTAGCTTATTTTAAATCTAGCTTATATTTCGGTTAAAAAGATTTGACCACCAAGGTTACCGCCTCTGCCCGCGTAGCTTGACCTTTCGGCCGGAAGGTGTTATCCGGGTAGCCGGTAATTAAGTTGTTTTCTATGGCCGTGGCTACCGATTCTTGGGCCCAAGCAGCGATATCCGCCGCATCGGTAAAGGTTATCCTAAAGGCAGTGCCCTTAAGCTGCTTGACTTTAACGATCATTACGGCCATTTGTTCTCGGGTGATTAAGTCATCCGGGCCAAACTCCGTTGCATTATAACCGTTGACTAAGCCGGCCCCCGCAGCGGTAGCGATATAATCCCGCGCCCAGTGGTTCGCGGTATCGTTAAAGACCTTGCCGCTTGGGGTCTGCAGTTGGTAGGCTTTGATTACGACCGTAGCAAATTCAGCCCGCGTAATATGGTTTTCAGGTTTAAACTGTCCGTCTGGATAACCGGTGATAACTCCTTTGACTACCAGTTTATTAATGTTCGCAGCGGCCCAGTGTCCGTCCAAGTCACTAAACAGCTTACTGCCTTCCTCTTCTACTTCTATCGTGGCCTCTGCTGCTTCGTCTGGTTCGGGAGCCGTTGGGGTCGGG
>JAAYQE010000141.1 GCA_012519455.1 Syntrophomonadaceae bacterium | reverse complement strand
TTATTAACGAAAACAAAGAGGAGGCGACCTTTGAACTGACAAACGACGCCAAATATACTTTTACCGATTTAAGCCTCTATTTTGTAAAAGAATCGGATGGTGACAGACTTTATACTACAACCAAAAAAGCCGAATTTATAAAACACCTAGGGAAATTAAATGATTTTCCACTTTCGGAACAGAAAATACCTTACTTTATTGAAGTGGAGGATGGAAAGGTTATCAGTATTACGGAAAAATTCGAGTATACAATTTAGGTTCAGCCATTAGACAATAAAAATTTAATCAATAGGTCGTACAAAAGTAATCGAACTGAACTATTTTATATATGGTACCGCGCAGCTTCTTTAGGATAAGCGGATCCAGCCTGGGCAAT
This sequence comes from Syntrophomonadaceae bacterium, assembly GCA_012519455.1. Taxonomy (GTDB): domain Bacteria; phylum Bacillota; class Ch66; order Ch66; family Ch109; genus JAAYQE01. Next base: position 30,941 of record JAAYQE010000141.1, on the reverse strand, counting down.
ACGCCAAAAAGGATCCTGTTTATCCTTATATATTATCAGATTAAGTAGATCCCCTTCCTGGATTAGCGGCCATGTCGAAGGAGGAATTTTAATGCTATAAGGGGTGGAGCCTGGATCGTATAAATCAATGAGCTCAAGAATATGCCTTGAATTCAGGTCTTGGACAGCATTAGGGCGCAAGGCTTGATCCGGGATGGGCAAGATAATTTTTGTTTGTACTTGAAACATAGAAGCGAGCCGGCAGGGCTCGGCCAACGGTTGGTCGGTATTTTCCGGCCTCTTTTCCTCTACCGTAGCTTGATTTAATTGATCCGGAAGTTGGAGGAGCCGGGGGAACGAAAGTTTTAGCGATTGGTAGATCGGGTCAAATTTGGCCTGTAACGGTAACTGCTTTTTCTTTTCGAGCCAAATAAGGAAAGATTTTAAGATCTCCAAATGGAACAAGAAATCAGAAATACTTTTTTCGCTCACCTTGTTCAGGTACCAGCAACTCAAATACGCTTCTAAATGGCTAAGGTTCAGTTCAGTTAGATAATCAAGGTTAGCGAATTCTGTAGTATAGATCTCGAACCATCCTAGAACCTGACCTAGAATATTATGGTCCCAGGAAAGGGAGCTCTCTAAGGCCGTTTGTTCAGCGTAGAATTCCTCCAGAACCCGCGTTATAAGCATTGGTTGACTCAATCCTTTTTCTTGCTTATTCAGTCGATACTGTAAGCCAGCATCTCGCCTTCAAAGATCGCGGCTTCAATTCCGCGTACGCGTAGGGCATCTCCGATTATACGTACCTCCGGTCCCCATTCGGCAATCGTTTCGTAAAGGGTATTTTCTGGAGTATAACCGGCTGCCGGTACTACGCCATCGGCCTCTAACGTAACTTCGACCTGTGATTTTAAATCTAAGACTATTATTTTACCGTTCTCTACCCTTACCACTTGATGGTTTACCAACCAGTAAATTTGGTGCGCCTTTAGTCGATTCAGCAGATCGCGGCGGTTCTTTTTCTCCATGTCTTCGGCTAAGGTTTCCTTCATTTCGATAATCGTTACCTCATTGCCCTTAGTCGCTAAAACCTCGGCCACTTCACAGCCGTTTCGCCCTCCCCCAATAACGATAAATTTTTTGTTTCGGATAGAGGAAGAATACATCAGGATATCCTCAATTGCATATACCTCAATTTGGTCTAGACCTCGGATATCAGGGATGATGGGGATAGAACCAGTAGCCAGGACAATCATATCAGGCGGATTATCTTGAACGTAATTTTGATCAAAGGTAGTATTTAGCTTGACCTTAATCGGGCGCTTATTTACTTCTCGAATTAGGTATTCTTTGAATTGGCCTAGCCGGCATTTATACAATGGAAGTTGCGCTAGATTTACTAGACCACCTAATTGATCGCCTTTTTCAATTAGTTCTACTCGGTGACCTTTATTGCTTAAAGCAATAGCTGCTTGAAGTCCTGCCGGACCCGCACCGATGATCCAGATCCGTTTAGGATTAGTGGTTTTAGTCATGCGGAAACGAGCTTCGCGACCGGTATAGGGATTGACGGCACAACGAATCTGTAAGCCCAGGAAATCCCGGTTAATACAAGTATTACAGGAAACACAAGGCCGGATTTCTTCGATTTTACCCGCCCGAGCTTTATTTGCCCATTCTGCATCGGCTAGTAAACCCCGGCCAATAAATATAAAATCAGCTTTTCCTTCTTCAAGGACGGTTTCGGCAGTCTGGGGGGTACGGATGACTCCGCCGGCAATTACCGGAATAGAAACCGCCTTTTTGACCGCTTCGGCCAGGTAAACCCGCCATCCTTCTTCGTAGGAAACTGATTCAATACTGGTTAATCCAGATTCGTACATGCCTGAAGATACATTAAGAGCGTCTATCCCGGCTTCTTCCAGACGTTGGGCTATTTCCACACCTTCTTCTAATTCAATTCCTCCGGATAAGAAGTCGGAAGCGTTAAAGCGGACGCTGATCGGCATTTCACCTACGGTTTCGCGAATGCGATCGATAATCTTAAGGAGAAACCGCATCCGATTTTCTAAGCTACCGCCATAAGCATCTCTTCTTTTATTACTGAAAGGCGATAAAAAACTACTGAGCAAGTAGCCATGCGCAGCGTGTAGTTCAATTCCGTCAAAACCGGCTAATTTAGCATTAATGGCCCCGGTAACAAACTTATCTTCTAATTGTTGGATTTCTTCTTGAGTTAATTCCCGGGGGGTGAAACCAATAACCCGACATGCGATAGGGGAAGGGGCTACCGGCTGATGTCCTTGGGTGATTAACGGCGTAGTTTGTCGTCCAGCATGAAATAATTGAATGAAAGCTTTGGTCTGATAAGCGTGGATCCCCTCTACTAGTTCATTCAAGCCGGCCAGAAAGCGCGGTTCATCAATGCGTAGTTCATTAAAACCTTGTTTGCCAGAAGGGAAATCAATATTGGCTACCTCTACGATGATTAAACCGACCCCACCTCGAGCCCGTGCGCTATAATACTGAAGCATGCGCTCCGTTACAGTGCCGTCTATGGAGGCTAGATTGGTAAACATCGAGGGCATAACAACGCGGTTTTTAATAAGTAATGAACCGATTTTCCCCGGGGTAAATAATTGTGGAAAAAAATGCATAAATTTCTCCTCTCCATAACGTAAAAGATGGAAAAAGAAAAAGAGCTTATTTTATTCGTTTTATTCAGAACTATTTTACCATTTGAAAGGTAATTTGTCATATTCGCAGGGAAGTAGTCGCCAAAAGAAAAACGGCCCCTATTTTCATAATTGGCCGTCCTGAAACGATTTTGACCGAATAAAGTAATAATATTTAATTTAAGGTATGGTCTACAGATCATAATAAAGGGCAAATTCTACCGGGTGAGGCACCACGGCAACACGCGCGGCTTCTTTTCGTTTACGTTCAATCCAGACTTCAATCAAGCGTTGGGGGAAAACATTTCCGGCTAAGAGGAAATCATGGTCTGCTTCTAGAGCATCCAGGGCTGCTTCCAAAGAGGTGGGTAAGCCTTTAATTTTTTTCTTTTCTGCCTCAGGCAGATTATAAAGGTTAACATCGTAGGGTCCGTATCCTTGGGCCGTGGGGTCGATTTGATTAAGCATTCCGTCAATGCCAGCCATGAGCATTGCCGAATAAGCCAGATAAGGGTTACAGGTAGCATCTCCGGCGCGATATTCAAACCGCTTTTGCGCTGGTTGTTGGGCGTAATCAGGGATGCGAATAACCGCACTACGGTTTGCGGTAGCAAAGCAGATACTTACCGGGGCTTCGTAACCGGGTACCAAACGTTTATAACTATTGGTCGAAGGGTTAGCAAAAGCGCTGATGGCCGGGGCGTGTTTTAAAATCCCGCCAATAAAGGATAAAGCTGATTTACTTAAACCCGAATAACCATTTGCGTCGTAGAATACGGGCTCATTGTTTTTGAAAAGGTGCATATGTACGTGCATTCCGTTACCGGCCTCTCCGCACAAGGGCTTAGGCATAAAAGTAGCCGTTTTTCCGGCCATAAAGGCAGCATTACGGATCATATATTTGATTAGCATCGTTTTATCTGCCATTTCCCGCATAGTGCCGGATTCGACTTCAATCTCTACCTGACCCGGTCCAGCAACTTCATGGTGGTGGTATTTAACCTTAACGTTGCGTTCTTCTAACAGGCAGCAAATTTCACAGCGCAGGTTGTACAGAATATCAAACGGCTGGTCAATATGATAACCGCCTTTTAGCGGGATTTTAAAACCGAGGTTCCATTTATCCTTCTTGCAGCTATTCCATTCGGCTTGTTGTGCATCAACTTCAAAGCTGCAGCGGTGCGGTAAAGTTTCATAACTAAGATGATCGAAAACAAAAAATTCAAATTCAGGACTAATTAAAATGGTATCTGCAATTCCTGTAGAACGTAAATAGTTTTCGGCGGCGTCGGCGATCGTGCGTGGATCCTGATCAAAACGGCGGTGCGGGTTTCCGATAACAAAAATATCACCGATCATGCTAACGGTTGGAACCGCGCAAAAGGGATCGGTGAAGGCGGTACGGATATCCGGTATAAACACCATATCACTTTTTTCTACCGGGGCGTAACCATAATTGGATCCATCAAACCCAATTCCATCGGTCAAGGTTTCGTGTGTAAAGCGCCCGACGGGCATCGTCAGGTGTCGCCACCGGCCTAATAAGTCGATCATTTTAAAATCGATCATTTTAACGTTGTTTTGTTTACAATAATGTTGAAATTCATCTAGGTCATTGAACACGTTTTTTCCCCCTCATAAAACCTTGTGCTGAAATATATCGAAATTTATTATACCAACCCCGTACTTACTTGTCATCGGGTTTTATAGTTGAAGACATATTAAATGGAAGTATACAAAATTATTATTTCTGTCGTATAAACACGAAAAACTAATTTAATTGACGATAAATGATTAACGGTTGGAGGAGCATATGATATAATACTAACGACAAGCGCCGATTAATACTAGGCTCTTGCATTTAATTTGTTTTGGTTGGGAGGAGTAATGTCCGGTGACAAGGCAGTATAAAGAAAAAGATAATAAAGGGGTCGATATTTATTGCGGGCCTAATGGACGGGGCAGGGCCGGTAAATTTGTGGAACCTTGTTTATTATTACTTCTACACGAAAAACCGTCACACGGGTATGAACTAATTGAAAAGTTAGCTGAATTCGGTTTTGACGGGGATTCGCCGGATCCGGGAACTGTATATCGAAATTTGCGTAAAATGGAAGAAGCTGGTTTGGTCAAATCTTCCTGGATGACGGAGGGGCCCGGGCCTGCCAAAAGGCTATATGAAGTTACCGCTCCCGCCACTGATTTATTAGCCACCTGGGCAATAGATGTACAGAAGAACATTGAACGGTTAGAAAACTTTATTAAACGTTATCGGGAGTATACTACTGTTTTAAGCTAAGGTTAAAGCGTAATAACCTAATTTTCCTGGTAAAATTAGGATGCTGGTGTTTAAACTATAAAGAGTCCGTTTTTATACGGACTCTTTTAATATAAATACAAGAGAGTTTCACTGATTATTATTTTACTATTAATACCGGGCAGCGAGCAAGGGTGGTTACTCTACTGCTGATGCTACCCAATAAAAGCCTTTGTAGCTTATTTAGTCCTCGATTACCGATAATAATCAAATCGTAAGCACCTTTTTGGGCGACATCGCAGATGGTTTCTGCGGGTGGCCCGTACCTGATCATGGTATCAAATTGCATATCCGGATCAAAACGAATACGAGCTTGGTCTAAAATGCGATTAGCAGATTCTTCTATTTTTTTTAAAAGTTCTTCGTGGAAATGAGGATATTCCGGCCGTGTATAAAAACTTTCGAATTGAATGGTCTCTTGAGGATTTAGGGCTACATGCAGCAAGGTAACATTTTGGGCGCAATTTTTTCGTAGAAAACCAGCGGCTATTTCAGCTGATTTCAGGGATGCCGGAGATCCGTCAATAGGTACTAGTATACGATTAAACATTTACACACCTCCCGGTACTATTTTAACATGATCTAATTTTCTCTACTAGTTTTCTACCCATAATTAATTTATAAAAAAATACATATTTAGTTTTGATGCTCAATATAGATAACCTTTGAGGAGATGGATGGAGTACGGAGTGGGGGTAAACAGTATCCGGTACCGTTGGGAATAGACTAGATGTGAAAAGAGGAAAAAGCATTTGTACGGCGAAGTTTAAATTTAAACTAAAAAATAAATTTGGCCGTAAAAGTCTAATAAGTTATCATTGCTTAACGAATACTCAATAGGACACCATTTTTGGAGGTGGAAGGCAGTTGTTGATTATAGGGCTTAACGGAAGCCCGAACAAAGAGGGGAATACCGCATATCTGTTAAAAGAAGCCCTAAGTGAAGTTAGATCTTTAGGCGCTGATACAGAACTAATTCATTGCACTCAGGTTTTAAAAGGTCTAAAACATCCATTTTGCTTGAGCTGTAGTTCACCTTGTTCGGCTAAATGTTATGAGGGTACGGTCTTAGAAAAGGTATTTGAACAGTTTTCGCGATGTGCAGGAATCATCCTGGGGAGTCCTGTCTACTTTGGTACCGTTTCCGGGCAAATGAAGGCGTTTTGGGATAAATCGCGAGCCGTACGCCATAAGAAAACCTTACTTAATGTGGTAGGCGGGGCTTTGGCAGTAGGAGGAGCCCGTTTCGGAGGACAGGAGACTACTTTACGGGCTTTACAAGATATAATGTTGGTTCATGGCATGATCGTTATTGGGGATGGTTATATGGACGATGACTGTGGACATCAAGGGGTTGCCGCGCAAAGGCCCTCCGAACTTGACGATAACGCTCGGCAAAGAGCGCAAATTTTAGCTCGCCGGATGGTTCAGGTCTGTAAAGCTACCCAATCTATACGCAACCTGCCCTAGTTGTTTAGTAAAAAAGTAAAAGTAAAATCTTACTCTAGTTTGCAGGATTTTATCGGTTTTTAGCGAAATAGAGTATTTCTTGGGGGAGGACACTTGATCATAATCGGGGACAAGCTTTCCGACCATAATGATTAGGTTTCAGGGTACAGCAGGAAACTGAAGGCTTTTGGCGAATTAATATCTAGTACCCTTATGGACCAGCCGCGATGCAAGCAGCGGATCGGTTAAGGTTTGAAACAGCCTTACGTTGTATTTTAAAAAAACGGGGGAGACGAATGAGTAGGTGGGAAAGAAGTCAGTTAGTAGAAGAGATCGTCTCCCGGGTAGAATTGGTAGAAATAGTTTCCGAAACTGTAACCTTAACCCAAAAAGGGAAAGATTTTTGGGGACTCTGTCCCTTTCATGTGGAGGATACGCCGTCTTTCTCGGTATCGCCTGATAAACAGGTTTTTTACTGCTTTGGTTGTCAGGTAGGTGGAAATGCGCTTACTTTTTTACGTAAGAAAGATAATCTGACTTATGGTGAAGCGTTAGCTATCCTGGCCGAAAAAGCCGGAGTAAGTTTAGGGCCCGGCATTGATTCTCCTACCCAGCGCCAGTATCGTAGTGAAAAACAACGCGTTTATCGGTTAAATGAATTAGCCACGGTGTTTTATCAGGAAATGTTGGAACATTCAACGGAGGGAGCGGTTACCCGTTCATATCTACTCGACCGGGGAATTACCCCGGAGAGCATGAAACGTTTTCGGCTAGGTTACGCTCCGGAAAAGTGGGATGCGATACTGAACCATCTAACCCGGCAGGGTTTTAATCCTTCCGAGTTAGAACGATGTGGACTGGTAGTAGCACGCTCCAGCGGGAGCGGATATTATGATCGTTTTCGACATCGACTAATGTTTCCCATTGCTGATCAGACGGGGCAAGTAGTAGGTTTTGGCGGGCGGATTTTGGGAGAGGGAAATCCTAAGTACCTAAACTCACCAGAGAATCGTTTCTTTGATAAAGGCCAATTATTTTATGGTTTGCACCTGGCCCGTCAGGCGATACAAACGCACCAGTATTCGGTGTTGGTCGAGGGTTATATGGATGTCTTGATGTGTCACCAAAATGGCATTCATCAGGTGGTGGCCTCAATGGGCACAGCTTTGACCCAGGCCCAAGTACGGTTGATCTTGCGTTATGCTCCAGAAGTGGTGTTAGCGTATGATCAAGATGAAGCCGGACAGACCGCAACGTTGCGGGCGATTGGGCTAATCCGGAAGCAGGGAGGCCGGGCTCGGGTTATAGCTCAGTTCGATGATAAAGACCCGGATGAAATCATCCGAAAAAACGGTGCCGATTATTTTCGAACTGGGATAAACGAAGCGCAAGATTTTTTTAGCTTCAAGCTGCAGAGGATTTTGGCTCAACGTAGTTTACGTACCGCGGCGGATAAAGCTGGGATTTTTGCTGAATTCTGGGAGGATATCCGGCAGGCCGGTAGTGAATTAGAACGGCAGGAGTATTTCGAACGCCTTTCCATGGCGCTTCAGGTACCAGAAACGTTTATCCGGGAAGAATACCGTAAAAGCCAGAGAACCTTAAGAAAGAATCGAGATCAATTGGATAAAAATACAAATAATGTCCATACTAAAAATGGGAAATTATCTGGAACTCCGGCTGCGGTAATACGAGCTGAACGCTATCTTCTACGCTTTATGTTGGAGGATCTTCGTTTATTTAAACGCATTGAACAAGAACACGGTTTAGACTTATTTACTGATGACCAATTGCGACAAATAGCAATTAACTATCAGAAGGTAATTCAAATAATTCCGGAGGCCGAGGAAAAAGCCGCGGCAGTTCATTTAGCTAGTCTAATAGAGGAACTAGAAGACGATTCAATACGTAGTATATTGTTAAGTATCTGTATGGAAAATTCAACATTTCCCATAGATACTGATTCCCATAAAGAAAAAGCTATAAATGATTATATTCATACGATTCTCGAATATAAGTACCGAAAACGGATGGTGGACATACAATTAGAACTAGGTCAAGCTGAACACCAGGGAGATCAGTTACGAAGTCGAAACCTGATAACCGAATTAGCGACGATTCAGGAGAAAATTAGGTTTCTAGAAGCTAAAGGGAGTTCCACTAGTTATTTCGGGAAGGGGGGAAAGAGGCTGTGAAGAGTAAACAAGAACAGTTTAAAACAGAAGCGGTAAAGGGTCTGGTCCAAAAAGGTAAAAAACGGGGAAAATTAACTTATCGGGAAATCATGGATGCCTTACAAGGTATCGAATTAAGTACCGATCAGATTGAAGAAGTTTATGAGCATCTCGGAAACATGGGGGTTACGATTACTTCGGATAATGGCGAGATTGAAGCTCTGGAAACCACTGAAACAGAAGCAGAGCCTCGCCCGGAAGAAGCGGAAGTGGATCTCTCGGTCCCAGATGGAGTCGGCATAGATGACCCGGTAAGAATGTATTTGAAAGAGATTGGGCGTGTAGCCCTGCTAACCGCAGAAGAAGAAGTTGAGCTGGCCAAACGGATGGAAAACGGGGAGGAAGAAGCCAAACGCCGGTTAGCCGAAGCCAATTTACGTCTGGTGGTTAGTATTGCTAAAAGATATGTGGGACGGGGCATGCTGTTTTTGGATCTGATTCAGGAAGGAAATTTAGGCCTCATAAAAGCGGTAGAAAAATTTGATTACCGAAAAGGTTATAAATTTAGTACCTATGCTACCTGGTGGATCCGGCAGGCTATAACTCGGGCGATTGCCGATCAAGCTCGGACGATTCGTATCCCAGTACACATGGTGGAAACGATTAATAAGTTAATTCGAGTATCGCGGCAACTTTTGCAGGAATTAGGTCGGGATCCTTTACCCGAGGAAATAGCCCGAGAAATGGATATACCGGTAGAACGGGTGCGGGATATTATGAAAATCGCCCAGGAACCGGTATCGTTGGAAACGCCCATCGGGGAGGAAGAAGATAGTCATTTAGGCGATTTTATTGAAGATGAAGATGCCCCGGCCCCGGCTGAAGCGGCTTCCTTTATCCTCTTGAAAGAACAATTGGAAGAAGTACTGGAAACTTTGACCCCCCGAGAAAAAAAGGTATTACGCTTGCGTTTTGGGTTAGATGACGGTCGAGCACGTACTTTAGAAGAGGTAGGACAGGAGTTTGGGGTAACCCGGGAAAGAATTCGTCAAATCGAAGCTAAAGCTTTACGGAAGTTGCGGCATCCCAGTCGAAGCAAGAAATTAAAAGATTATCTTGAATAGAATTTGAAATAGATGTTGACTTTTACGCAGAAGATGCTATAATAAGCGTCGTGACGTTCCTCGATAGCTCAACGGTAGAGCATCCGGCTGTTAACCGGAGGGTTGCTGGTTCGAATCCAGCTCGGGGAGCCATTTTAAAAACGCCGCTTTAAAAAAGCGGCGTTTTGTTATTAAAAAAGTTTTAAGTTTTAAAGTTTAAATAAGCTTACTGCTTGGAATCAATTTGTTGGGGGGGACATAGCTCATCTAAAAGTTCTTGCGCGCTTGCTTGAGTTTCTTTATCTAGCTGATCGGATAGGTTGACTAAGGCCCGGAGAATTTCTATAGCTTTTTCTTTTTGATCCCACTCGTTTAAAAAAAGCGCATAACGGTAACGGGCAAAATTAAATTCTGGAAGCGCTTGAAAAATATTTAAATACTCCTGTTCTGCTTTTTCTGGGCCCTTTAAAATCGCTAAAAGATCTGCTTTATCACAGCAGTGCATACCTAGATTTTCATTAGAGTTATTCAGACTGATCAACCGTTCAACGTTTTCTAGGCCAGTAGATGCGAATTGCGGATACTTCATACACAAAAAAATAACGTCTTGAAGCGCATTTTCTAGGCCGGGTTCATGGTTTTCTTTCTCAAAAACCATGACGTTTTCTTGCAGGTAAAGCAGGGTGCCTTCTAGATCCTCCTGCTTTTCTAGAAATTCGGCCAGGTGAATCCGGTTTTTAACTTCTAAAAATTGTGGATCACTTCCCACTTGTTCTAAATAATCCGATCTAAAATAGGCATCAGCCCCTAATAGTAAAACGCCGGCGTTGGGAAAGACTTTTAAATGTTGTTCTTGTGACATACAGCATTTTTTATATTTTTTACTGCTACCACAGGGACAAAGTTGATTGCGTTCTAATTTTTTGGGGTTTTGACCTAAAAATTGCAGTTTTCGGATGTAATTTTGGTGATCAAAAACTTTTCTTTCTTTGATTCCTTGGTCTAGTTCCATACGAAAAAGTCTTACGATATTACCACGGGCGGCATGAGAGGACAAACCAACCTCTCTTAATTTTTGGTAAGTTTCGCGCACTTCTGGAGGGTCGCCTTCTTTAATTTGTTTTTCCACAATGGCTTCAAAGATTATGTGTAAAATCACATCTTCCCGGTCAATAACCGCCGGTCTAGTTAAGGAGTGACGGCGATTCCACAGAATCTGCATTTCCGGGTGCTCGCTTAAAATCGTTTGAATATTGGACACATCTACAGTTTTTTCCAATTTGTGATATAAACTAATCATCGTAAAGATAATCTCCTATATCCTTAAAAATGCTTGAAATAATAGGGCCGGTATAACTTAGATTATAATGTCTAGTTTTGATTTTTTCAAACCTTAAAAGTTTATTTGAAAGGATGATCGATTGCGTATCTTTATAGCCGTTGGCATTGCACGCGAGATAAAAAGAGAATTGAAGGAATAATAAGCTATAATAATCCAATTTTTAATAAAGCGATTTTATGAAGGTTTTAGGCAAAATATAGAGGCAAACTGAATTAGGTAGATTAAATACGTACATACTATAATTAAAACAAAGGTCAGAGAAGGTCAAAAGGTCAAAGAAGGTGAGGAGGCGGGTAGAATTGAGTAGCATGGTGAACCAGATTGAGCGCTATTTAAAAAGTTTATTGGAAGATAGTGATAAAGGCGTTATTGAATTACAACGTAATGAATTAGCGGGCATATTTAAGTGTGTACCATCTCAAATTAATTATGTTTTAAGTACCCGCTTTTCCTTGCAACAAGGGTATGCGGTAGAGAGCCGACGCGGTGGGGGAGGATATGTTCGAATAGTAAAGTTGCCCTTACCTTCGATAGAGTGGTTGTATAATTTCGTTTTAGAAAACTTGGAAAACGAAGTAGCCCAAAACGTAGCTGAAGGGTTAATTCAACGTCTACACGAAGAGGGGATGTTAACCTCTCGGGAAACCCAATTGCTTTATAAAATGCTGCACCGGGATACCCTACAACTAGAATTACCGGAACGGGATCGTTTAAGGGCGCGGCTTTTACGGGCAGTACTTTTGGAAATAAGCAAGGTAGATACTAGTGAAACCCGGCGACAATAATCTAGAAAATAAACTATTAATATCTGGAGGTGAAAGGCCGTGTATTGTGAAGAATGTAATAAACGACCGGCTACGGTCCATATTACTCAGGTAATCAATAATAAAAAAACCGAAAGACATCTTTGCGAACACTGCGCACGGGAATACCAACAACATTTAGGATTTTCGTTTAACTTTGAACCAACTTTCTCGATTCAACATTTACTAGCTAGTTTACTCAATCAGGAACCCAATCTGCTAGGGTTATCGGCTTCCGGGGCTCCCGGAGTCAAAGTGGAGCAGCAGTGCCCGAAATGTCATATGAATTATCGTGAATTTGCCCAGGGCGGAAAATTTGGTTGCAAGGAATGTTATGAAGGTTTTGCTGAACGGCTAGAACCTTTAATGCGCAAAATACATGGTAATGCCCTGCATAATGGTAAAGTTCCGCTAAGGGCTGGTAAAATGTTACATGTTAAAAGGCAGTTAGAAAAATTATACGGTGAATTACAGGCCGCGATTCGGCAGGAGGCTTTTGAAAAAGCAGCCGAAATACGGGATCAAATTCGAGAGTTAGAAAAAAAACGAGCGGAGTAAAGGAGGGGAGCACCTTGATTATTGAAGCGATTATTAATCGACCTAGCAGCAAGTGGCTAGAAAGTAGTGGTCCCTTTAGTGATATCGTGATCAGCAGCCGGGTACGTCTGGCGCGTAATTTGTTGGATGTGCCTTTTCCCCAGCAAATGTCCGAAAAACAGGCTCAGGATGTGGTAGATGGAGTAGCGGAAATACTGGCGGAAAAAGAAGTGCGCCAGGTGTTAGGCAACCTGGAGGTGGTTGCCCTCAGCGAATTGTCTGCTTTAGATCGACAGATACTAGTGGAAAAACACCTCATCAGCCCGATTCATGCTGATAATACGGCCCGTGGTAGAGGACTGGCGATTCGGGATGATGAAGCTATATCCATCATGCTCAATGAGGAAGATCATCTACGTATTCAATGTTTATTTTCCGGTCTCCAGGTTAAAGAAGCCTGGGAACTGGCTAATCAGGTAGATAACCACCTCGAATCCAAGCTTAGTTTTGCTTTTGATGAAAGATGGGGTTATTTAACGGTATGCCCCACTAATGTAGGGACTGGCATGCGTGCGTCGGTAATGCTGCATCTGCCGGCTTTGATGATTACTAATCAGGCCCAACGTGTTTTATCTACCCTCTCGCAGATTGGCCTGGCGGTAAGGGGGCTTTACGGTGAGGGAACTGAAGCTACGGGTAATTTATTTCAGATATCGAATCAAGTTACGCTAGGGCTACGGGAGGAAGAGTTAGTCAACAATTTAACGGCCGTAACGGGTCACATTATTGAGCAGGAACGGAGTGCTCGACAGCATTTGCTGCAGAAGGCACGGTGGCAACTGGAGGATCGGGTATGTCGCGCCCAGGGGGCTTTGGCTTATGCCCGGATAATGACCTCGGAAGAAGCCTTGTCCCACCTTTCCGATGTAAGGCTGGGGGTAGATTTAGGAATCATTAAAAGCATTGATCTACGTACTTTGAATGAGTTAATTATTATGACTCAACCCGGTTATTTACAAAAATTGGCGGGTCAGGAGATGAGTGGTGCGGCTCGGGATTTAAAGCGCGCGTCCATCATACGGGAAAAGCTGAAAGCGTAAAAGGATAGTTTAATGGATTAAATAAGCTTAAATTTTTAAAGAAGAGAGGTGGCATAATGTTTAGTCGTTTTACCGAAAGAGCCCAAAAAGTTTTAATTTACTCGCAGGAAGAAGCCCGTCGTTTACAGCATGAGGCCGTTGGTACGGAGCATCTTCTTTTAGGTTTGATACGAGAAGGAGAGGGAGTAGCAGCTAAGGCTTTGGGCAATTTAGGAATAAGTCTAGAAAAGGCTCAGGCGGAGATTGCCCGTATGATTGGTCCAGGGACTAAATCGGTTCAGGAGGTAGGTTTAACGCCTCGGGCGAAAAGGGTTTTAGAATTAGCGGTTGATGAAGCTCGGCTTCAAGGAGCCGGTTATGTCGGTACCGAACACTTATTATTAGGGTTAATTCGTGAAGGCGAAGGGGTTGCAGCCCGAGTTTTAAGCGATCTGGGGGCTACGCTGGAGCAAGTACGCGGTCAGGTAATTAGCTTGTTGGGTGAAGGTCCGGGGAAAACGTATGGGGCTACGCCGGCCGGTGTGGGAAAAGGACAAGCAATGGGCGGTACGCAAGTGTTGGATCAATTTAGTCGAGATTTAACGCAATATGCTCGAGAAGCTAAATTGGACCCGGTTATCGGGCGAAATAAAGAAATAGAAAGGGTAGTGCAAATCCTTAGTCGGCGAACCAAAAATAATCCAGTACTGGTCGGTGACCCAGGGGTAGGGAAAACCGCCATTGCCGAGGGGTTAGCTCAGCGGATTATAAGCCGAGAGGTGCCGGAAATACTTACGGACAAAAGAGTGCTTACGTTAGATTTGTCTTCTGTAGTTGCCGGTACAAAGTATCGGGGTGAATTTGAGGAGAGATTAAAAAAGATTATTGATGAAATCCGTAATACGGGCAATATTATTATTTTTATTGATGAATTGCATACTTTAATTGGAGCTGGAGGGGCTGAAGGGGCAATTGATGCCGCTAATATTTTAAAACCAGCATTGGCCCGGGGCGAACTACAGTGTATAGGGGCAACGACCCTGGATGAGTATCGTAAACATATTGAAAAAGATGCGGCTCTGGAAAGGCGCTTTCAGCCGGTAATGGTAGAGGAGCCTTCGGTCGAGGAAACGCTAGAGATTCTTAAAGGTCTACGTGATCGTTATGAGGCGCATCACCGCGTGAAGATAACCGATGAGGCGATTAAGGCAGCAGCAAGTCTGTCGGATCGTTTTATCACCGATCGTTTTCTCCCCGATAAAGCGATTGACTTGATTGATGAGGCATCATCGCGGGTACGGCTGCGGGGGTATACGGTTCCACCTAATTTAAAAGAACTAGAAAACAAATTAGAAGAAGTGCGTAAGGAAAAAGAAGAAGCGGTAGCGGGCCAAGAGTTTGAAAAGGCCGCGCAGTGGCGGGATCAAGAGCAAACGATTAGAGAGGAACTTGAAAGACAACGAAACGACTGGAAACAAGCCCAGGGAGAAAAAGAGGGCATCGTTACGGAAGAAGATGTTGCGCATATTGTAGCGAATTGGACCGGGATCCCGGTTAAAAAACTAACCGAGGAAGAAAGCGAGCGCTTAATCCGCCTGGAAGAGGTCTTGCATGAACGGGTTATTGGTCAAAATGAGGCAGTACAAGCGGTAGCACGAGCGGTTAGGCGGGCCTACGCCGGGCTCAAAAATCCTAAACGACCGGTAGGTTCCTTTATTTTTCTTGGGCCTACTGGGGTAGGGAAAACAGAATTAGCTCGTGCTCTAGCGGAAGCTATATTTGGCGATGAAGAGAACATGATCCGGATTGATATGTCAGAATACATGGAGAAATTTGCGGTCTCTCGATTGGTTGGCTCCCCACCCGGTTATGTAGGGTATGAAGAAGGGGGACAACTAACCGAAGCCGTACGGCGTAAACCATATTCCGTAGTGCTATTTGATGAAATTGAAAAAGCTCATCCCGAAGTTTTTAACATCCTGCTCCAGCTTTTGGATGATGGTCGCTTAACCGATGCCCAGGGCCGGGTAGTAGATTTCCGTAATACCGTAATTATACTAACTTCAAACGTAGGAGCACAGTTATTGAAACGGGAAGGAGCCGTGGGATTTCGGCGGGATACATCGGAAGAAGATCGATATGAGGAAATGAAGAAACGGATTTTAAATGAATTAAATCGTACTTTCCGTCCTGAGTTTCTAAATCGAATTGACGAAACGCTAGTATTCCGCAATTTAGCCGAAGAAGAATTGAAGCAAATTGTGGGTTTAATGCTTCGTGAAGTGCGGGGCCGACTGGCGGAACAAGAGATTGAACTAGAAGTTACAGAGGCTGCTGTAGAATATATTCTCAAAGAAGGATATGATCCCGCTTTTGGGGCGCGACCTTTACGCCGGGCGATTCAACGTTTAGTCGAAAATGAACTTTCAGAGGAGTTGTTACGGGGCAAGTTTACGGCCGGCGATAAAGTGAAAATAGACGTACGGGACGATAAATTAATTATAGAAAAAGGAGCTTAATCGGTTCTGTCTCAGGGCTAAAGTCATACTAAAGATAAACGCTCAGACCAACTGACATGCTTTTAGAAAAATGCTATAATAAAAGATAATAAAATTTTAAGATACAAAGGTGACAAGTTGGCTAGAATCCGAAAGAAGTATTTGTGTCGGCAGTGTGGATATGCATCTCTAAAATGGGTAGGTCGTTGTCCAAATTGTTCAGAATGGAATTCTTTACTAGAAAACACCCTAGTTTCTTCTTCCCCGTTAGGAGACTTATCGCAGCACCGCAGTTTAACTAGTCCACAGGGGATCGGGGATGTTTCGGCCGCTACTTTGACCCGTTATGTAACCGGCAGTGAGGAGGTTAATCGGGTATTGGGTGGCGGCCTGGTTCCTGGATCATTAATCTTATTGGGTGGGGATCCGGGGATTGGCAAATCTACTTTGTTACTGCAATTAGCGCATCAGGTTGCCCAGCAGTATGGTAAAGTATTATATGTTTCAGCTGAGGAGTCGGTCCAGCAGATTGCTTTGCGAGCTAAACGTTTGGGGTTGGGGTCGAATAAGCTATTGTTGCTGGGCGAAGCGGATCTAAGGGTAGCGGTTGATTATATGGAGCACCTTGACCCGATTATGGTGATTATTGATTCCATTCAAACCGTTTATTGTCCTGAAATAACTCTCATTCCCGGCAGTTTAGGTCAAGTACGAGAAAGCGCTGCCTTTTTAATGAAATTTGCCAAAAATACCGATAAGATTATTTGGTTGGTAGGGCATGTTACTAAAGAAGGGGCTATAGCAGGACCCCGGGTTCTGGAACATATGGTGGATGTAGTTTTGTACTTAGAAGGAGAAAGCCAGTATTGTTTCCGTGTTTTGCGCGGGGTAAAAAATCGTTTTGGTCCAACCGATGAAACCGGGATTTTAGAAATGCACGAACAGGGTTTGTTAGATGTAGTTAACCCCTCTGCCTGTTTTTTAGCTGAACGTCCAGCCGGAGTGGCCGGATCAGTAGTAGTAGCGACAATGGAGGGAACCCGTCCTCTCTTGGTGGAAATTCAGGCCCTGGTGGTACCTAGCGGTTTTGGCCAGCCGAGGCGTAGTGTTACGGGAGCAGACTATAACCGGGTATCCTTAATCCTGGCCGTATTGGAAAAAAGAGTGGGATTAAATATTCTGAATCAAGATGTATTTGTTAATGTGGTAGGCGGGGTTAAAGTAAATGAACCGGCGGTAGATTTAGGAATTGCGGTGGCCCTGGCTTCTAGCTTTAAGGGAATTCCAGCTCAAGAAGGGTATTTAGTAATGGGCGAAATAGGTTTAACTGGTGAAATTCGCTCGGTCAGTTACGTAGAAAATCGCCTACGGGAAGCTATGCGACTTGGTTTTGGGCCACTGGTGATTCCGCAGGGAAATGTTAGGTCCTTAGAAAAATTCTCAAAAGCAATGATTATCGGAGTCGGTACACTCGTGGAAGCGCTGGAGGTTGTATTGCAGCGCTAATTTTAACCTCGAAATTTATGTATTCCCGTTTTTGTGCTTCTGGTTGAGTTAAATATTTTAATATGCTAAACTCTACATTTAGGCTAAGGAGAGGATAGGTGTTAGTGGCACTATGGAAGTAAGATCCGGAGTAAGTTTGGCAGCGGAACAGATTCAAGAAGGGTCGCCGATGTCCCACGGGGATAAAGAGAAAGTAATCTCCAGCGAAAAGGAGGTACGGACCGGTTTTGACCGGCGGGTACGGGAAGGAAAAGAGACTAGAGAGATAAAAGAGAACCGTGAAATGAAAGAATCACGCATCGCTAAAGATTTAAAGGAACGGGAGAAAGAAAGTAAGGAAAGTAAGGAAGAAAAAAAAGAAGAAAAACAGCGTGATGATAAAGTTTTAAAGGAAAGCCTAAAGGATGAAAAATTTTGGGAGGAAAAGCTAGTTAGAGCTTTAAAAATATTGGCACCAGGAACCGCTTTGCGTGATGGGATCGAGAGTATCTTACGGGGTAAGATGGGGGCTTTAATTGTGGTAGGAGATAATCCGTCCGTGATGGCTGCCTGTGAAGGCGGATTCCGAATTGATTGTGAGTTTTCTCCTGCTAGCTTGTATGAATTAGCCAAGATGGATGGAGCTATTATTTTAAGCATGGATGCCCGGCGAATTGTTTATGCCAATACTCAATTGGTACCCAATGTTACTACATCTTCTACAGAAACAGGTATTAGGCATCGTACCGCGGAACGGATGGCCCGTCAAACTGGAGAACCGGTCATTGCTATTTCACAGCGCCGCGGACAAATTACTTTGTATTTGGGGCCAATTAGGTATATGTTGCAAGATATTGGCTTGTTACTGGTTAAAGCTAATCAGGCTCTCCAAACTTTAGAAAAATACCGTATGGTTTTAGATAAAGACTTAATTAGCTTAAGCGTATTAGAATTTGAAGATATGGTAACCGTATTTGATGTTGTTCGGGTTCTGCAACGGAGTGAACTAGTAATGCGAATTGTTAAGGAAATCGAAGGTTACATAAATGAATTAGGTCTTGAGGGACGTTTGGTGAGCATGCAGATGCAGGAGTTGGTAGGAAACGTTGAAAACGAATTACTTTTGATAATTCAAGATTATGGTGTAAGTCCGTCGGATAAGACACCTCAGGAGATAAGAGACCAATTAAACCGTTGGTCCCCGGAAGAATTAACTGATTTAGTGGCGATAAGCCGCTGTCTAGGCTATGGAGCAACTGCGGGTATTTTAGATATGTTTATTTCTTCCCGGGGGAATAGGATACTTCAAAAAGTACCCCGTTTACCCATGGGAATTATTACTAACCTAGTGGAAACCTTTGGTGATTTACCCAGCATACTAAAAGCTTCAATCGAAGAACTTGATGATGTCGAGGGTATTGGAGAAGTTCGAGCGCGAGCGATTAAGAATGGACTAAAGAGATTACAAGAACAGGTAATATTAGATCAGCGAATTTAATTTGCTTTGGTACGATCCGTTTTAGTGCTTTCCTTAATTACTCGGCTTTCTACTATAGAATTAAGTAAAATTAAAGATACGCAAAGTGTTGATTTTTTTGTGTTCTTTTAGAAAAATATCGTAAAGGTTAAGATCCAGGATATTACACATGGCTGCCATATAAAATAATAATTTACCGGTTTCCATTTCTATAACTTCTTGACAGGAGGAACACAAGGTACCCTGAAGGTGATTATCTAGATAATCTTTTAATTCGGCGAGCGAAGCTTCGGGGGGAATAGACTTTTTACGCGCATCAATCTGGATACACCCACAATTAGTAACCGCCTTAACTACCGCTCTATTTACTCGGGCTACTGATTCTTGGGACTTAGATAAAACATCTAAAACACTTCGATGGCGGATAAGCAATTCAGCAACGGTATTTTGGAATTCATCACAGATTAGATCTTTCATGGAAAAAGGTTCACTCCTTTGCCTGCGATTTATGGCTTAGACAATATTTTTAAATAAATACTTATCGTTGTACCCATTATTATAATGAGTAGGCGATTCTATTGTCAACGTAAGGAGCTCGTGAACAATGTAGCATTGTGACAAAATAACGAGAACTATGCTTTTTGACAGGCTATTCGCAGCTTGTTATAATTGAGAATGTTAGGAATTGCCAGGATAAAGGAAAGAATAGAGAAAAGATTTAGAAAGGAGGTGAGCAATATGATTTTAAAGCTGGTCAGGATTATCATCACCCTGACCGGAGGCAGTTTGGGGTTTTGGTTAAGTAGTATGACCCTGGATAATAATTTTGTTAAACCCCTGGTTCCCAATAATTTCATGGCCTATACTTTAATTGGTTTAGGCACCGTTTTCTTGGCCTTGTTAGCCTTTGCATTAGCTCCTTGGTTAATCAAAAAAGCTAGTCAAGCGGTAACCGGGATAGAAAATGGCTTGCAAAGAATACCAACACAGGATTTATTAGGTGGAGCTCTGGGGTTAATTATTGGACTCATAATTGCCACCCTTTTAGGGTATTCTTTTTCTTACGTTCCGTTAATTGGAGGTTATCTGGCGATATTAGTTAGTCTGGGTTTAGGATACCTCGGTTTAATGCTTGGGATGAGGAGGAAGGACGACCTTTTAGCAGTTTTTTCTATTTTACCTCGTCTGGGTGGACGGGAAAAAGAACGTTCATCCAAAAATGAGGTGCAGGGTAGATATAAAGTTTTGGATACAAGTGTAATTATTGATGGCCGAATCGCCGATATCTGTCAAAGTGGGTTTATTGAAGGAGTCCTGGTTGCACCTTCTTTCGTTTTAGAAGAATTAAGGCATGTAGCTGATTCCGCTGATTTATTAAAACGTAGTCGAGGACGTCGAGGTTTAGATATTCTCAATGAAATGCACAAAAATCCAAATATTACTGTTGAGGTCATAGAAATTGATTTTGATGATTTGACCGAAGTAGATACGAAATTAATCCGTCTGGCCCAGTTAAAAAACGGTTATGTTATGACTAACGATTATAACTTAAATAAGGTAGCAGAATTACAAGGAGTAAAGGTTTTAAATATTAATGAACTAGCTAACGCTTTAAAGCCAATCGTTTTGCCGGGTGAAGAAATGGTGGTTCAAGTAATTAAAGATGGTAAAGAGGTGGGACAAGGCGTTGGTTATTTAGATGATGGAACGATGATTGTCGTTGATGGAGGACGGAAGTTTATCGGACAAACCATAGAAGTTATAGTTACTAGTGTCTTTCAAACCGCAGCCGGTCGGATGATCTTTGCTAAACCGAAGATGGCAGATAAAAAGTATTCTAATACTTCTGCAGGTATTAATGAGGTGAATTTTGTTGGTTAAGGTAACCGCTATTATTCCAGCTGCCGGTCAGGGGCGGCGAATGCAAGCGGCGGTCAGCAAGCAGTATTTACTGTTGGCGGGACTCCCTTTGATTGTACATACTTTGCAGGTGTTTCAAAGGGAACCGCTCATAGAAGAAATTTTATTAGTCGTGGGTCCGAACGAAGTATCTTGGTGTCAGCAGGAAATCGTGCATCGTTTTGGTTTAACCCGAGTACGGGCCGTCCTGGCTGGCGGAAGGGAACGTCAGGATTCCGTTTATCAAGGATTACGGAATCTATCGGAAAACTGTAGGTGGGTGGCCGTGCACGATGGGGCACGGCCTCTTTTGACTAGCTCTCTTTTACGCCGGACCATTACGGAAGCGTGGCAACATGGAGCGGCAGTAGCGGCAGTACCCGTGAAGGATACCGTAAAGATAGCTGGCGCAGATCAGATGGTACAGACTACTTTAGCGCGAGATCTACTCTGGTGCATTCAGACTCCCCAGGTTTTTAACCGTGATTGGTTACAAGAGGCTTACCAACAGGCTTGCAAGGAGGGATATTACGGGACTGACGATGCCTCTCTCCTAGAAAGGGTTGGTTTGCCGGTTAAGTTAGTTACCGGGGATTATGAAAATTTGAAGGTAACCACTCCAGAAGATCTGGACTTGGCGGAAGCTATCCTGGCTCGTAGAAAAAAGGAACCCTGTAGATAAAAGAAGATGATAAAGCAAGAAATATATTTACCGTTCGGATGAAAGGCAAAAATGATTAGTCAGTTGCCTTATATTAGGAGGTGCGAGAGGTTAAGGTTCTATAATTAGACCTTAACCGGGAAGCTGATGTTTAAAGTAGGGATCGGTTATGATGTACACCGGTTAGTAGAAGGAAGAAAGCTAATTTTAGGCGGAGTAGTAATCCCTTTTGATAAGGGTTTGTTGGGCCATTCCGATGCGGATGTTTTAGTCCATGCAATCATGGACGCTCTTTTAGGTGCCTTAGCTTTAGGCGATATAGGCCAACATTTTCCAGATACAGACCCTCAGTGGGCCGGGATTTCTAGTATGAATTTGCTTGAACAAGTGCAAAATCGGTTGTTCCAATTAGAGTGGCAAGTGGGTAATATCGATAGTGTTATCTTAGCCCAGTGCCCTCGTTTGGCTCCTTATATTTCTGAGATGAGAAAAAATATAGCTCAGATATTACAGATAGCAGTGGAACAGATTAGTATTAAAGCGACCACTACCGAAGGCCTTGGTATAGTCGGAGCTGGGGAAGGGATGGCGGCTTATGCCGTTGTATCGGTAGTTAAGCGGGATAACGTGGGTTTTAGTCTTTAATGGTTACAAAGAAAAGTTGTAAATTTGTAAAACAGAAGAAAGGTTGAGCGGATAAAAATGAACAGGTTACAAAATTTTTCTCAAATGCGGGTACGTTTTGCCCCTAGTCCTACCGGGCCTTTTCATATTGGAGGAGCCCGGTCTGCTTTGTTTAATTATTTAATGGCGCGTAAATACGGGGGTAAACTTATCGTTCGTATTGAGGATACTGATTTGGAACGTTCCAGCTCTGAGTCGGAAGAAAATATCCTAACATCTTTACGTTGGTTAGGCCTTGATTGGGATGAAGGAATTCTTGTTGGTGGAGATTATGGTCCCTATCGGCAGACCGAGCGTCTGGAGCTTTATCAGAAATATGCCCAACAGTTATTGGAAGAGGGAAAAGCCTATTACTGTTATTGTACTGATGTAGAGCTTGAGGCCGAACGTAAAGCTCTTTTAGAGCAGGGGGAAATGGTCGGCTATATGGGCAAGTGCCGAAATCTGAGTGACCGTGAACGGAAGAGCCTGGAGGCGGAAGGCCGTAAACCGACCGTTCGTTTTCGGGTCCCAACGGAGGGCCATGCGGTAGTCGTTAATGACCTGGTACGGGGCAGGGTGACCTTTGATACCAGCACTATGGGGGATTATGTGATTGTAAAATCAGATGGGATCCCGGTTTATAATTTTGCCTGTGTGATTGACGATGCTTTAATGGAAATTTCGCATGTCATACGGGGAGAAGAACATCTGTCTAACACCCCCCGGCAATTGTTGCTTTATCAGGCTTTAGGGCTGAAAAACCCTCAATTTGCCCATGTATCCTTGATTCTAGGCAAGGACCGGACCAAGATGAGTAAACGGCATGGGGCTACTTCGGTTACGGCCTACCGTGAAGCTGGTTACCTTCCAGAGGCTTTGATTAATTTTTTGGTTTTACTCGGTTGGTCGCCGCCTGGAGAAGAGGAGATTTTTAGTTTGGAGGAATTGATACAACTTTTTTCTTTGGACCGGGTCGCTAAAAATCCTGCTGTGTTTGATTTGGATAAACTACGTTGGATAAATGGTCATTATATACGTCAATCATCGATAAAACGCCTCGTTGATTTGTCTATTCCTTATCTGCAACAGGCGGGAATTTTTGCTTCGGTCCTAACCCCGAAAGAGCAAGCCTGGGTCGAATTATTGGTCGCCGCGGTAAGGGAACGTTTAAGTTCTTTGAGTGAAATTGTGCAGGAAGCGCGCGCGCTTTTACATCACGAAGCACCACTAGAAAGCGAAGAAGCTCAGGCTGTATTACGGGAGGAGCAGGTATCGACCGTGCTACATTGTTTTAAACAAAAAATCATGGATCTAGAGGAACCTTTAGATGTAGATCGGGCTAAGTCTTTGTTGAAACAAGTCACTAAGGAAACAAAATTGGGCGGACGTAAGGTATTTATGCCGTTGCGTGTAGCTCTTACCGGTAAAATGCACGGGGCGGAGCTTTATTATCTCATTCCCCTCTTGGATAAAGAGGGTTGTTTGAACCGTATAAGTGCTGTACTTCAAGATACTTGCGTCTAAAACTATTTTTCTACATTAATCAACAAAAACGGAGTTAATATTATTCGAAATATTCTTTTTATTTTTTCCTTTTCGGTGGTATAATATTGATAAAGCAGGGTGTTTAGTAAAGCTGGAGAGGTATTAGGTTAGTTAGTTTCAAGAGGGATGTAGGGTAGGAGATAATTAGGTTAACGATGGTAGTTTTAGGTAAAGTGATGGGGTGTTGGCGGTAGAGGGTTTTATTAAATTAACTTTAATTATAAGAATCAGCGTCTTTCAGGGGTTATTATGAAAATAAAGAAAAAAACTAATTCTAAGGAGTGATATCAAACCGGCAATTAAATACGAAATAGAATAAGCTATAGGGATCGAAAGGTTTTATAATACCGAAATATACAAAAATAACCGTAAAAATTGTAGCACCAGGGATTATTCGCGACGGTAGCTATCTAACCCCTGAGGTGAGACCAATAAGGGGGTGCCGTCATTTTGGGAGAACGTGTACGTCCGCTGGAGTTAGACATTTTTGTGGTCCGTATGGAGGAAGAACTGGAATTTAGGCAAAGACAGGCCGGGTTATGGGGTAAATGGAGCCCCCTAGCTTTTGCGGTTTTTATATCGTTGTTTACATTTTCCGCCGTGAATTTGTGTGATATGTTGTCTGGTATGACCGATTTTGAGGTTCGATTAAGAATATGTATGAAATTTCTAATCAATCCCCTGGTTATTCTCTCTTGTGTCGCTTGGACGATATGGCGATTTCTATTTACGCAACAAAGGGCTTGGGAGAACGAGGTTAAACGGGTTAAACAGTTACTAATGGAAAGAGCTAAAGCGGGAGTTTGTAAGCACCAAGGTGAATGTTCCTGTAAAGAGCAATACCTTAGATATATGAGGACTAAATACAATATAAACGCTTAAAAATCGTAGGTTGACAAGGAGAGGCCGGGTCGGTATAATTAGTCTAAATTAATCTGGATTTGTTCTAAAATTGTCCAATAGAGGATAGGCGGAGAACGGGGAGAGTAGATGATCTTGTATACCTCAGAGAGGAACTATCATTGGCTGAAAATAGTTCTGGTTATACGGTCATTGAAGTGCACCCGGGAGCTCTCAGACTGAAACCGTTTAAGCCGGTAGTAGGTTTGGGCGAAGTAGCTCACGTTATAGAGCTTCATATCGCGGATGTGATTGCGGATCTATACGCGGTATGACTAAAGAGGATTCCTTTACTTAAGGGAATCAAACAGGGTGGAACCGCGGAGGGCCCTCCGTCTCTGTATATAGAGACGGAGGTTTTGTTTTTTTAAAAATTATCGATTAGAAAGGATGGAGAGATTATGCTTCGCTGGATTCAACGGCTAAAAAAAGATATTCAAGTGGTTTTTGAAAGGGATCCGGCTGTAAAAAGTGTATGGGAGGTTCTTCTCTGTTACCCCGGTTTTCATGCTATTTTGTTTCATCGTTTAGCACACCGGTTATATCGACGCAGGCGCTACGTATTAGCTCGGGTGGTTTCTCACTTTAGTCGGCATATAACCGGGATCGAAATTCACCCGGGAGCTAAGATTGGTGAAGGGTTATTTATTGACCATGGTTTGGGGGTCGTAATTGGGGAGACCGCGGAAATTGGGGATAACGTTACGATTTTTCAGGGAGTAACTTTGGGTGGTACAGGTAAGGAGAAAGGCAAGCGGCATCCTACGATTGGCAATAATGTAGTAATCGCTACCGGTGCTAAAGTACTGGGCTCCTTTACGGTGGGGGATAATGTTAAAATTGGTTCAGGTTCAGTAGTGTTAAGCAGCGTACCGTCTGATTGTACGGTAGTCGGGGTACCTGGAAAAATTGTAGCCCGCAATGGCTCTAGAGTTGATAAAAAGGAAAACGTTGATCTGCAACACCATCTGCTCCCTGACCCCGTTGCTGATCTGATCAATAATTTACAACTGCGTATAGATTATTTAGAAAAAAAGATGGTAGAGATGGAGGAAAAACAATATGAGTTTGAAGGTGCACAATACCCTCACCCGACAAAAAGAGGAATTCATCTCGCGTAGCCCCGGACGGGTGGGGATGTATGTTTGTGGTCCGACTACGTATAACTTTATTCATTTAGGTAATGCTCGTCCTATAGTTGTTTTTGATACGATCCGTCGGTATCTGGAATATCGGGGGTATGAAGTTGAATATATCCAAAATTTTACGGATATTGACGATAAAATTATTAAACGGGCGCATGAAGAAGGAGAAGAGGCCAGCCAGTTGGCACAGCGGTTCATTAGGGCATACTTTTCTGATGCGGATGCCTTGAATGTACGCCGGGCTAAGGTGCATCCACGGGTTAGTGAGCATTTACCGGAGATCGTACAGATGATTCAGACTTTGCTAGATAAAGGGTATGCTTATTTGGTAGGAGAGGGCGATGTTTATTTTGCCGTAGAGCAATTTCCCGGGTATGGAAAACTATCCGGACGCTCTTTGGAAGATTTACAAGCTGGAGCCCGGGTTGAAATTGATGAGCGTAAACGTAATCCCCTAGACTTTGCCTTGTGGAAGGCAGCGAAAGAGGGCGAACCGGCCTGGCTGAGTCCCTGGGGTCATGGTCGGCCGGGATGGCATATTGAGTGTTCCGCTATGTCCCTGAAATATCTGGGTTTTGGTTTTGATATCCATGGCGGGGGAAACGATTTAATATTTCCGCACCATGAAAATGAAATTGCCCAATCAGAGGCTTTTGCTGGAGAAAATCCGTTTTGTAATTACTGGTTACACAATGGCTTTATAACTATTAATCAAGAAAAAATGTCTAAATCTCTCGGGAATTTCTTCCTGGTGCGGGATATTCTGGATCGATTTGCTCCTCAGGTAGTTCGTTTTTATCTCTTGTCTACCCATTACCGCAGTCCCCTAGATTTCGATGACGGCAAGCTGGAAATGAGTCGTCGGGGACTGGAACGCTTAAAAACCAGCCTTGATTTACTGGATGAAATTTTAGATGTAGATGAAATAAAAGCCGAAACCGGGTTATCTGACGATACTCAACGGGAGAAAAAAGGGATCGCTTTAGTGGTCCAAAGCGAACGATCGCAACAGGAATTTATAGAAGCCATGGATGATGATTTCAACACGGCCCGGGCTACAGCCGCACTTTTCGATCTATCGCGGGAGATAAATTCAACCATTAATTCGATTTTACAAACTACGGGCCGGCCCGATGCATCAGAAAAAAAGGCGTTAATTCAAGCGCGACAAACGTTAGGGTCCCTTCTAGGGGTATTGGGACTGGAACCGGAATTTCTAAGGAAACGAGGGCAAACCCGGGCAAGTAAAGCGGAAAATGACAAGAGGGAACGATTACCGGCTTTAATCGACTGGTTAGTCGAATTACGTCAGGAGGCACGTCAGGAAAAGAACTGGTCCAAAGCAGATCAGATTCGTACTCTATTGAAAGAGGCCGGTATTAATCTAGAAGATACCCCACAGGGACTTCGGGTGCGTTTGCCGCAGGTTGAAGTAGAAATAGAGACCCTGGTACCAATTTTTATTGAATTACGGCAAGAGGCACGGCAAAGAAAAGACTGGAATTTAGCTGATAATATCCGGCAAAAGTTGCAGTCCTTTGGGATAGTACTCGAAGATACTCCTCGCGGTACACGTTGGAGCGATCAATGAGCATGTAGTCTTGTAGGGGGAAAGATTAATGACCGAATTAGACCAAGTAAGCAAGTCGGATCTCATGAAGGCCAATAAACCAGGGTTGGGATTTTTAGATTTGCCGGAAGCAATTATTGAAATAAATCCAGAAAACCTTCCGCCCCTGGTGCTGGCTTATGTTGGCGATGCGGTATATGAACTTTATGTACGCTGCCGATTAGTAGCCAGTGGATTAACCCGAGTTGGCCCTTTGCATCAAGAAGCCATTAAACTGGTCCGAGCTACTTGTCAGGCCCAATTTTTACATCAGATCGAAGAAAACCTTACGGAGGAAGAACAGAGAGTAATGAAGCGAGGCCGGAATGCAAAATCCGGACACGTTCCCCGCAGCACAGAGGTAGTTGATTATCGCTGGAGCACCGGTCTTGAAAGTATTATTGGTTACCTGTATTTAAAGCGGCGTTATGACCGGTTGCAGGAAATATTGTCGCGTCTTCCCTGGCCAAATACGGAAAAGAGTACGTTGGAATAGTCTTAATCTTTGTACCAGGTATATCCAGAAAAATATACCTGGTACAAGTCTAATCAGACAGGCCTTTAGGTTGCTTTTTAAGGGCCTGTTTGATTAATTTCATGGCGGCATCCTTAGTGATTTGCTTTCCTTTGCAATCCTCATGTTGCATTTCGTTTTCTGGGCAGTATCCTAGTATTTTACAATTGGGCCCGGCATGGGTAAATAAATCCGGCGCCGCTTTTTTACAAAGTTTAAGCATTTTATTGGCTAGATCCCTAATTTCGGTCTGAGCCCGCTTGCAACAGCGAATACTGAACCAATCATTTAAGGCATGGGCATTCATCCCGATCAGAGCCTTAAATTCAGTAGCTTGCGGTTTTAAATACCGTAACTCTTCCTCTAAAATACCCCTTTCGATCCCGGCCATATACCATTTTTCCATAATATCCAGGATTTCATCTATACCACAATGATAACAAAGTTCATTTTCTCCCTGGGGTAAATAGTTTTGTAAGGGGGTTCCGTTACTTAAAGTTAGTTGACCAATCGGTAATTTATAAGGCAGTTTGTTTTTTTCAATATTTTTAGGAATAACGATATCGAAAGATCTTTTGCCCTGTTTTTCGGTTCTTCCGGATTTAATCATATAGGAGGCGATCCTTTTTCTAACTAATTGAACCTCGGTAACTCTCGAATAACCTTCGACACCAAAAATAAAGAAATCAAATTCCAGCGCCGCTTTATGTCCGCTGTTAATGATCTTCAACACAATTTCTTTCGAATAAGGGCTAGCGATGATTTCGTCTAAAGATCGCTCTGAACCCACAAACCGGGCCGCGAGATCGGTATATATCTTGCCGCCGCCGGCAATCAATACAACTTTGCCGTCACCTACATACTTTTTATTCATGGTCTTTCACACTCTTACTTTCTGTTTTGATTGTAAAATAACTTCTTCGCGAAAGGGGAATCGTTTTCCTGCTAGTTTATAAAAGAAACGCATTGTGGTAATCTAGAGTATAGAAGTTAAAATACGAAGTTAGGAGGTAAGCGAGAACCTTAATGAATGAAAAAGAACTGCGGGCCGGTCCGCGGCCGGTGTTGGAAACTCTACGGGCCGGTCGACCGGTTAATCGAATCGTATTAGCCCGTGGCGTACAGGATGTTTCAGTACGGGAAATTCGTCGGTTGGCTCGAGCTAGGGGGATACCTGTAACGGAAGTAGAGAAGGCTTTTATAGATCGGCAGGCTGGTTCGTTACATCATCAAGGGGTTTTAGCGTGGGTGGCCCCCCGGGAGTATGTAGAAGTAGAAGATTTATTGGAGCTGGCCCGGGTCAAGGGAGAATCGCCCTGCTTGGTAGCCCTAGATGGTCTTGAAGACCCACAAAACTTGGGCAGCATTATTCGAACCGTGGAGGGGGTAGGTGCCCATGGGGTGATTATCCCCAAACGCCGGTCGGTCCAATTAAATGCCACCGTAGCGCGTACCTCATCTGGAGCCGTTGATCTAGTTTCCGTAGCACGGGTAACTAACCTGCCTCGAACCCTGGAGTTATTGAAAAAGCAGGGGTGCTGGGTGGTGGGGACTAGCGGAGATGCTTCCCTCCCTTATTATGACGCGGATCTAAGGGGGGGATTGGTGATCGTGATTGGTAGCGAGGGGAAGGGGCTTAGTCGATTAGTGCAGGAAAAATGTGATTTATTGATTAGACTTCCGATGCAAGGGCAATTGAATTCATTGAACGCTTCTGTAGCCGCAGGGGTAGTTTTATATGAAGCTTTGCGACAACGACAGATTACGAATACAGGCCAGAATCACGTTTAAATCGCGTGGAACAATCCTTAATCTTAATATTCGGGGTGCTAATAGTGGGACCTGGCTATTGACTCAAATTAGGACCTTCAGTTATAATATGAACGTCAATTAAGACTTTGCTGGGACAACCCCCCTCACATATCAATTCTGAATAGCAATGATCCTTTAGGTCATGCTCTCCCAACTCACCGAAAGCATTCGAAGTGTAAATAAAGTGTGCTGATGTAAAGCCCGTAGGTAATTTACAACCTTCCGGGAATGGCTCCAGGATCTATGATACCCGTTTAGATTTGGAGACTCCAGGGTCAAGCCTATTGAGTATTTTTTGTGGAGGCGATCTGGGTGACTCTAGTCGTACAAAAAGAGTTGTTAGATGCTTTTGAGTTATTGAGTGATGAAGAAATTGTAGAAATGGTGAGAGAAGGTGATCCATTAGCTGAAGAGCATCTGATTAACAAATATCGAAATTTTGTACGAGCTAAAGCCAGATCCTATTTTTTAATAGGAGCGGATCGAGAGGATATCATCCAGGAGGGGATGATCGGTCTTTTTAAGGCTATTCGTGATTTTCGAGGAGACAAGTTATCCTCTTTCCGGGCTTTTGCTGAATTGTGTGTTACACGTCAGATTATAACGGCAATTAAAACCGCGACTCGACAGAAGCATATTCCCTTAAATTCTTATGTATCTTTAAACAAACCGATTTATGATGAAGATTCAGACCGGACTTTGCTGGACGTTATCTCGGGATCTAAAATAACGGATCCGGAAGAATTAATCATTAGCCGGGAAGAGTTTGGCGATATTGAAGAAAAGATGGGTGAGATTTTAAGCTCCCTGGAATGGAAGGTGTTAATGTCGTATCTTGAAGGTAAGTCCTATCAAGAAATTGCGGTGGATCTTAATCGGCACGTAAAGTCAATTGATAATGCTTTACAAAGAGTGAAGCGTAAGTTAGAGCGTTATCTAGAAAAAAGAGACGATGAATAGTCGGGCGAACGAAAATTATTAATCTTATAGTTGACAGCGGTGAAGATTTCTGTTAAGATATCAAATGTTCTGGTACTGAGCCAGACATGCTGATCGGCCGACGTAGCTCAATGGCAGAGCAGCTGACTTGTAATCAGCAGGTTGCGGGTTCGAATCCCATCGTCGGCTCCAGGTAAACGAGTGAAACTAATTAAATAGAGTACTATTCATGGAGGGGTTCCCGAGTGGCCAAAGGGGGCAGACTGTAAATCTGTTGGCGACGCCTTCGAAGGTTCAAATCCTTCCCCCTCCACCATTTAAAACCCTAAT